>CANBFZ010000032.1 GCA_947367725.1 uncultured Eubacterium sp. | reverse complement strand
TAGTACCGTATGTTCCAAATGCGGAAATGCAGGAAAACTCCGTGCTGAACTTGTTCTTTGCCGAAAATATCACCATTCCGGCGGCAGCCTTTGTGCTGATCGGCGTGTTGTTCCTGTATATCGCGAAATACGAGAAAAAGATTCCGCAGATGCTTGCGGAAATCGAACAGCGCGAAGCCAAAGCTGCTGCTAAATAGCGGAAAGTACCTGAAAGGAGTAGAAAACATGTCGATGAAAGAGATGAAATACTTTGAGAAAAGCCACAGCATTACACTGAAAGGGCAGAAAATTGAATACCGGTCAATCTGTGAGGATTTTCCAGTGTGCGTCCATGGGGAAACCCCAATCGGCACCATGTTTACATATTCTTATCTTAGGACCGATGTGGAAAATGCCGCGGACAGACCGGTGCTATTTGCTTTTAACGGCGGACCGGGCAGTTCCTGCCTCTGGCTGCATATGGGGCTTTTGAGTCCGAAAAAGGTGCAGCTGACTAATCCGCTGCATCCGCAGACCGTACCGCCTTTTACGTTGGAAAACAATGAAGGCTGTCTCCTTGACCTCTGTGATGTGGTAGTTATTGACCCTATGGGATGCGGCTATGGCGCTGTCTTTGATGAAACGCAGCAGCAGGAGGCATATACCTGCGAAAAGGATGCGGTAATCTTTGCGGATTTTATTCAGTGGTGGCTGAATCACTATGACCGCTGGCAGAGTCCGAAGTATCTGCTGGGTGAAAGCTATGGCACCATGCGTGCCTGCATTTTATCAAACACGCTGATGGGCGGACCGGTAAGCGGCAGCGGCAAACTGTATGGAATTCCTTTAGACGGTATCATCATGGAGGGCACTTGTCTTTTCGTTGACCCGAGGCCGAATTTCTGGAACGAATACGGCGTACCGCAGATGCTGCAGGATATGCAGGCTATGGCAGCGGTCAACTGGTATTATCATCAGGAGGGAAAGCCTCCCTTTTCTGATTGGCTGAAAGAAGTGCGTGATTTTATCGACACAGAAGGTCTTCGGTACTTCTACATGGGAAATCGTCTCGGGCAGCAGGAGCAGCAGGCTTTTATACAGAAACTGGCAGGATACACCGGTTTACCGGAACTCCTCCTAAGGAGAAAAAACTGCAGCGTGACTTTGGACGAATTCTCCAGAGAAATTCTGGCAGAGGAGAATCTGACTGTGGGCATGTATGACGCTAGATTTACTTTGCCGCAGATAGAAACCACGGGAATGCAGGACCCTGTAGGAGATGAAAGCGCCATGGGCTCTTATTCCGCGGCTTATCGGGGCGCCTTTGCAAAGCTTTGCAGAGAGGAACTGGACATCGACCTTGACCGGGAGTATTCCATCATCAATTTCAACGTCAACGGCGGGTGGAAGTACGACAATGTCAAATCCGCCTTTGAATATCTGCAGCTGGCGATTCGTAGAAATCCTGCCATGAAGGTGCTGATCGGAAACGGATGCTACGATCTGGTGACGACTATCGGTCAGGCGCGATATGCGGCGGATCATCTGAATGCTGCTGCCGGGCAGGTTGTTGTTAAAGAATATCCGTCAGGTCACATGGGCTATGTTGACAATGAGAACTGTGAAGCGATTTGCAGGGATATCAGAGAATTGATTGGATAGGAGAATTAGAAAATGTTATTAAATCATTGCAGGTTAATCAAGGAATTTTCCGGTGGCGTGGAAACTGCGGATGGCGCAGTGCGTCTTGAAGATGGAAAGATTGTGGAAGTATTCGCTGAGGCGCTTTCGGAGGCTGACAGCAGCGCTATGGCTGACAGCAGCGCTGCGAGTGAGACGGTTACAGGCAGTGAGGCGGTCATCGACTGCCAGGGCAAGACCTTGCTGCCGGGTCTGATGGACACCCATACCCATATCATTGGGATTACCGGTTATTCTTCGGAACTGCTGAAATCACCGATGAAGCTGTTTATGAAGAGCGCGGCAGCGGCGCAGGCGTACTTGGATTACGGTTTTACGACTTTGCGGGACTGCGGCACACCGCTGCGGGTGGCAAATTTTGTGCGGGACGCTTTTGCAGCCGGACTGATGGTTGGACCGCGTATCATCTCCGGCGGATGTATTGTATCGCCGACAGAAATCGAGGAGATGGATTCCATCTATGAAATGTACAGCTGGGCAGACGGCGCAGACGCCATAAAGCGTGCGGTGCGGAAAGAACTGGCAGAACACGCCGACTATATCAAAATTATGGCGTCCGGCTCGGCATTCCACAAACAGGGTATTCCGGTGCAGCCGATTATCACAGCGGAGGAACTATCTGCCGCGGTAGAGATTGCGGATATGAAAGGCACCTATGTAGCTGCCCATGCCCACGGAGACGGAGCAATTCGTTTGTGCGTGGACAAGGGTGTGCGGACGGTGGAACATGCGACTTTCATCAGTGAAGAAACCATCGAAGCGGCCCTTGCCCGAGAAGATTTCTATCTGGTGCCGACCCTTTCAGCCATGTATCAGAATCCGGAAAAGACACCGCTTGAGATGATGTTCCTGGTGGATAAGCTGAAAAATATGCTGCAGATTTCCACGAAGTGTCTGCGCAAGGCCTATGATGCAGGGCTGAAAATAGGCTTTGCTACCGACAGCACGGTCGGCATGGATCAGTATGAGCAGGGCATCGAGTTTCAATACAGAAGCGAGCTTTTCGGCATGAGCAATATTGACATTCTTCTGCAGGCGACCAAGGTCAATGCGGAAATCGTAGAGATGTCGGATTGCCTCGGCGAAGTGAAACAGGGCTATATCGCAGACCTGATTCTGGTAGACGGAAAGCCTGACCAGGATATCTCGGTGATGTATCATAAACCGGATATGGTATTTTTGGCAGGGGAAAGAGTGAGATAGAGGTGAAATCTTATGAGGATTGATATAGAAAAACGGTTCAGTGCTTCCGGCGGCTGCAGTCTGCAGGGAGAAAACGTAGATTTTCAGGCGGTAACGGAGCGCATCACCTTTTATGATGATTTAGGCGAGGCGGAAGCGACTGCCCATACGATCTCTTATATCAGAACAAATGGGGATGAGAGCCCGCGGCCGGTGCTTTTTGCCTATAACGGCGGACCGGGCTCGTCTTCTTCCACTATTCATATCGGCGCCCTGGCTCCGTGGCGGGTAAAAATCGACGATGCAATCAGCCTGAACTTTACGCCGCCTTATGAGATGGAGGATAATCCGGATACCATTCTGGATCTCTGCGATGTGGTCATCATCGACCCGGTGGGATGCGGATTTTCCAGACTTCTGAAAAAGGACGCCGCGTCAAGATATTACAACACCGAAGGCGATACCCAGTCCATCGTGCAGATTATCAACAAATGGATCTGCGCCCACAAACGCTGGAACAGCCCACTGTTTATCATGGGTGAAAGCTACGGCACCATTCGAAATGCACTGGTGGCGGAAAAGCTGTTCTACAGCGATAGTCCGGCCCTAAGCAACTGCTGCATGCTGCAGCTTTCCGGCGTCATCATGCTGGGGACGGCGCTGGATCACGGACAGACGCCGTTTCCTGTGGACACTGCGGTGCTCAACTTTACTTCCATTGTGGCGACTTATTGGTTGCATCATCAGGAGGGCAAGTCTTCTCTGGAAGACTTTGTGGCGGAAGCGTCGGAATTCGCGTACCGTGAATACCTGCCGGCTCTTGCCTTTGGAAAGAGAATTTTCGATGAGGAAAGGGAAAAAGTGCTGGCGCGGCTTGTGTATTTTACGGGCATGGAACGGGAAGCGCTCCTTGCTGCCAACCTTCGAGTAGAGACATCCACTTATCCGCTGCTGGGCATGAAGAAGGAAGGCTATCGTGTCAGCCGCTATGATGGACGTGTGAAGATGCAGCCGATGGAGGATATTTCTAATTACGACATGTTTGGAGACGATGCCATTTCCTCCAAGTGCATGCCTGCCATCAACCACTGTTTCAACAGATTTGTTCTGGAGAAGTTAGGCATCGATACCGATGAACTCTACGAGTTTTTAACCAATGAGGCCGGGTATCACTGGGATTTCAAGACGGCAAAACCGCCGGTGAAATCTTTGGAAAACGCCATGCGCAAAAATCAGGAGCTCCACGTGATGTTTGTAAACGGCTATTACGATATGGTGACCACACCGGGTTTTACCGAATATCTGATCAATGCCTTTGACCTGCCGCGGGAGCGAGTGGTATTAAAACTCTATGAGTCGGGACACATGCCTTATCTGGGCGCGTCCGTTGCTGCTAAATTTGGAAAGGACCTGCGAGAGTTCATTTTAGGAGCGATCCATTAAAATGGGTCTTTTTCTTGCGCTGCTGGCTTCAGCCAGCAGCGGTGTTTCCGTGGTATTTTCAAAGAAAGGTCTGGCAGGCGTGGACCAATATTTGGTAAACGCGATTACTAACACTGTGATTGCAGGGATTTTTGTGGCGGCAGCAGCGCTGGCTGGAAGTTTTGTGCAGCTTACGGAACTGCAGCATCCCGTGTACTTGGCGATTTCCAGTCTTACACTGGCAGTGACCTGGGTGTTTTACTATCTGGGACTTTCGGAAGGACCTGTCGGCGGCGTTCTGGCGCTGCAGAATCTTTCCATTGTGTTTACTATGATTTTGGAGGGCATGGTGCTTTCAGCGCCCCTGACTTACTCCATGGCGGTGGGCGCTGTTTTAATCGGAATCGCTTCGATGCTGATGACTGGACCTGTGGGAGAAAATTGGAAGGCGGCGGGGCAGGTTGGGGCTTGCCGGTGGATTGTCTATGAACTTTTGTCCTCTGCGGCGATGGCGGTTTCTTTTATTTTTACAAAGATGGACACCTCTCCGGTGGACAGCAATGTGTCGAGTCTGATTCGGTATGCTGTGGTGGCGCTGGTTTCCTGGATATGCGTACCAATTTTTTCAAAAAATGGGCGGGCAAAATTTGCGCCCATGGGAAAGGGCGCGCGGCGAAGCGTGCTCCTTGGCGGCGTGTTTCTCGGCATCGGCTACGTATTTTTGTACCGGGCCATGACCTTAGAAACGGCAACGTTAGTCACTACCATATTCAGATTCAACATTGTAATTACAATGTTGCTTTCCGCGGTCTTTTTGAAGGAAAGACAGGAAAGGCGCAGCCTTGCGGGACTTTTAGTGATGACCGCCGGCATTGTGCTGTTTGCGGTTTGAGGGGGCTCTATGGGATAGCCCGCAGGCCTTTTCCTATCATTGTTGTGCAAAACTGATGATATGATAGAGAAATGCAAAACTGAGTCTTTCATGAGTTGTGCAAACAAGCAGTGAAAGCCCCTACACTGCACAACATTTGGCCGATTTTAAGGTGGCTGGAGACGAATCACTTCATACAAGTTGAAAAAAGTTGTGCACAAAGCAGCTGATCTCATTTGCTATGCACAACTTTTTCTTGTAATCAGCATAAAATTGTTGTGACTGTTGTGCAAAAGAACTGCGGTAATAGTGAATTTGCACAACTACCCCATTTCATTGTTATGCAAATAACCTGTAAAAACTAAGATATGCACAACCCACGAGTCTCCGCTTCTACGCAGCGTAGGTTGTTTCCTGCGAGAAGGTATGCTATCCTCATGATATAAGATGAAAAATAGGAATGAGGTGAATAAACATGGATACTTATATTACGGCGCGGTCTATCAAGCGACTGCGCGAAGAAAAGCGGATTACCCAGAGTGAATTGGCAGAAAAACTGGGCGTCAGCAGCAAGGCGGTTTCAAAATGGGAAACGGCGCGGGGACTTCCCGATATTTCTCTGATTGAACCCTTAGCTAAGTCCCTTGGCGTATCAGTGATTGAACTGATGAACGGCGATTACAGAATCAATGAAAATGTGGCGTGCAACTTGAAACGGTCAAAATTCTATGTATGTCCTGTGTGCGGCAATGTAGTTCACGCCACAGGCGCGGCAGTCATCAGCTGCTGCGGGATTACCCTGCCAGAAGCGGAACCTGAAACAGAAGCAGGGGTAGAGGTGGAGCAGGAAGATGCGATGCACAAGCTGGAAGTCATGTACACCGATTCCAGGCATTATGTGAAACTCTCCCATCCGATGACAAAAGAGCATTATATTTCTTTTATCGCATACATTACAGACGGGCACTTTGAGATGAAAAAGCTGTATCCGGAAGGAAACGCGGAAGCGGATTTTCTGGGGAGAGGGCATGGTCTGATTGTGGCATATTGTAATCAGCATGGATTGTATCGCGTGCGCGTGTAGAGATGGAACTTCTCTGCACGCTTTTTGTTTGCCGCAGTGTGGGAGAAAGCCATTATTGAAAAAACAAAATTTTGTTGTATAATAAAGATAATTTGCCGGTAAAGCGCGCCAAAGGAAAGGTTTTACGGCGGGAGGTTTAGATCAATGCAGAAATTTCAAATGATACAGAAGATGATAGGCTTTTATGAGGGAAACGTACATGACATCGAGCATTTTTTGAAAGTGCACAGCTACGCCAGACTTATCGGGGCGCTGGAGGAACTGGACGCGAGTACGTTAGAAACGCTGGAAATTGCCGCGATTGTCCATGATATTGCCTGCCCGCTTTGCAGAGAAAAGTACGGTAATACGAGCGGCGCCCATCAGGAAGCGGAAAGTGAAGCGCTGCTTCGTCCGTTTCTTTCTGCATTTGATTTGCCGGAAAAAGTCCTTGCGCGTGTGATTTATCTGGTAACACACCACCACACGCTGTCGGAGATAGAGGGACAGGACTATCAAATTCTGGTCGAAGCAGATTTTCTAGTTAATGCGGCGGAGTCTCAGATGTCGGGAGAGCAGGTAAAAACTTTTTATGAGAAAGTAGCGCGGACAGAGACAGGGAAGAGACTGCTGGCGCATATGTATCTTGGGGAGTAAAAAATTCTGTCTGATGCCGGACGATAAAACTTGTCCGGCTTATTGTATTGGATTGTTCGTTGGGAACAGCAAAAAATATTCTACTGGCAGCAAACCTGACGGCAAAAAAGCGAATTTAAAGTAGAAAGAGATAGATATATTGCCGATAATGTGATATACTATACGGTAATTTAGTGCAGGATTTGGATTCGATTTATAATGGAGGAAAGCTGATGGGATACCTTTCAGTTACTGAAACGGCAAGGAAGTGGAATCTTTCAGAACGCAGTGTAAGAAATTACTGCGCGAAGGGACGTGTGAGCGGGGCTTTTTTGACCGGCAAGACCTGGAATATTCCGAAGAATGCGGAAAAACCGGAGCGTTCCAACAAGCGAAAAGCAAGACCGGTGACTTTACTGGATATTTTACGGGAAGAAAAGACAAATCAGTATACCGGCGGCATTTATCACAAAACACAGATTGACCTAACCTATAATTCCAATCATATGGAAGGCAGTCGTCTAACGCACGATCAGACCAGGTATATCTTTGAAACCAATACAATTGGTGCAGAGAATGAAGTCTTCAATGTGGACGATGTGGTTGAAACGGCTAATCATTTTCGCTGTGTTGATATGATTATTGACAACGCAAAAACGGCGTTGACCGAGAGGTTTATCAAAGAATTGCATTTAATTCTGAAGAATGGCACCAGCGATTGCAGAAAAGATTGGTTTGCGGTTGGTGCGTATAAGAAATTGCCCAATCAGGTTGGCGGTATGGACACCGCACTTCCGGAAGAAGTTGCAGGCAAAATGAAAGCGTTGCTTACAGAGTACAACGGCAAGGAAGAAAAGACTCTTGCGGATATTCTGGATTTTCATGTAAAGTTTGAACGGATTCACCCCTTTCAGGACGGCAACGGTCGTGTGGGCAGGCTGATTATGTTTAAAGAGTGCCTGAAATATAATATTGTGCCGTTTATCATCGAGGATAATCTGAAGTTGTTCTATTATCGCGGATTGAAGCAATGGGACGGCGAAAAAGGGTATTTGGCGGATACTTGCCTGGCGGCACAGGATAAGTATAAAGGGTATTTGGAGTATTTTCAGATTGGATATTAGGGAAACAGATTTCCAAAGTGTCAAATTGACACTTTAGAAAGACTTTAAAGGGCAAGGTTTGTATTTTGATTTGCCCTTTGAAAGATATTGAAGGCGTAGAATAAATAAAAATGAGGAAGAGACAATGATTAACATTCGTAAATTAGAAGCAGAATTATGGGAATCAGCTGACCTGCTTCGTGCAGGTTCAAAGCTAACATCCAACCAGTACTGTATGCCGGTACTTGGCTTGATTTTTCTGCGTTATGCATACAGCCGCTTTAAAATGGCAGAGGCGGAAATTCTTAAAAATCGTCCGTCTCGTGGCGGCAGAGTAATGCCGGTAGAAGCAAGTGACTTTGCAGCAAAAAGTGCACTGTTTCTTCCAAAAGAAGCACAGTACGATTATTTATTAAATCTTCCGGACGATCTTGCATCTGCAGAGTTAGTGAATCGTGACGGACAGACAATGACCAGCCTTGGTGAAGTAGTGAATAACGCAATGGCCCTGATAGAAGAACAAAGCGAACAGCTTACAGGTGTATTGCCTAAAAGTTATACTGATTTTTCGGACGAGCTTTTATCAGAGCTACTTCGTATTTTTAACAACAGTGCACTTGACGAAGTAGGCGGCGATATTATTGGGCGTATCTATGAATATTTCCTTAACAAATTTGCTAAAAATATTGCATCTGATGATGGTGTCTTCTTTACACCAAAATCTTTGGTAAAAATGATTGTAAATATTATCGAACCAAAAAGCGGTATTTTGCTTGATCCTGCTTGTGGTTCAGGCGGTATGTTCATTCAGTCCGGCGACTTCGTGAATCAGTCCGGTATGAATGCAAATAGTGCAATGACATTTTATGGACAGGAAAAAGTGGAATATAATGCGCAGCTGTGCTTGATGAATATGGCTGTTCACGGTCTTACCGGAGTTATTAAATCGGGAGATGAAGCGAACAGTTTCTATCACGATGCTCACAACCTTGACGGCTGCTGTGACTATGTAATGGCAAATCCGCCCTTTAATGTGGACAAAGTGAAAGCAGAGTCTTGTGAAAGTGCAAAACGTCTGCCCTTTGGTATGCCAAGTGTTAATAAAAATAAAGAAGTGGGAAACGGAAACTATTTGTGGATTTCTTACTTCTACAGCTATTTGAACGAAAAAGGACGTGCCGGTTTTGTTATGGCTTCGTCTGCAACGGACGGGCAGGGCAAAGACAAAGATATTCGTCGGGAATTAGTAGAAACAGGCCATGTAGATGTAATGATTAGCGTGGGAAATAACTTCTTCTACACAAAATCTCTGCCTTGCTCTCTGTGGTTCTTTGATAAAAATAAAAACGAAGCAATCAAGGATAAAGCTCTGTTTATTGACGCCAGAAACTATTACACAGTCGTTGACCGTACCTTGAATGAATGGTCAGAATGGCAGCTTAAAAATTTAAATGCCATTGTATGGCTTTATCGTGGTGAAACAGAAAAATACACAGCATTACTGGATGAATATAGAACTATATTAGGAAATGGCAATTTTGAAAATATTCTTCATCAGTTGAAAGATGAGTTGAAAGACCTGCAGAAGCGCTCAAAAATGGAAGTTGAACATGCAGGGCGAGGCGATAAAAAACGTATTCAGGCTGAATATGACGAAATGATTGCCAGTAAGAATGAAGAAGTCACTGTTGCAAAGGAAGCAAACTGGCTGTATGAAAAATTTGGCGATGGTGAATATAAAAATATTCTTGGTCTTTGCAAGGTGGCTTATACAACAGATGCTGCTAAGGGTGAAGATAAAGATGGAATTAGCATTGAAGAAAAAGGCTGGTCTCTGACACCGGGAGCCTATGTTGGCGTTGCACCTGTAGAAGATGATGGAGTGAATTTTGAAGAACGTATGGCAGAGATTCATCGAGAACTTTTATCTCTGCAGGCGGAATCTAATGAGTTGATGGATACCATCTCTAAGAATATGAAGGAGATGGGGGTATGAGCTGGGATAAGGTAAAATTAGGTAATGTTGCAGAATTTAGTAATGGAATAAATTTTGGTAAAGAGGCTTATGCAAAAGGGATAAAACTTATAAGTGTTTCTAATTTTGGAAACAGATTTTCTCCTGAATATGATTCACTTGAAGAAATTAAAGACGATGTAGTTAGAGAAAGTGATTTACTGCATAACGGAGATATTATATTTGTTCGTTCTAATGGAAATAAAGAGTTGATTGGTCGATGCATGCTTATAAAAGATCTTCCAGACAAAGTTACATATTCAGGCTTTTGCATAAGAGCACGATTGAAGGATACTACAAAAAATGATCCAGTTTTTTGGACGTATCATTTTAAAAATCAAGCATTTCGTAAAGCAATGTCAGGTACTGCTATAGGTGCCAATATTCAAAATCTTAGCCAAGGTAGATTATCTGCCTATGAGGCAGTGATTCCTGATATTGATAGTCAAAGGAGAATAGCAGAAATTTTGTCAACGTATGACAATTTAATTGAAAACAATCAAAAGCAAATCAAACTCCTTGAAGAAGCCGCACAGCGTCTTTATAAAGAATGGTTCGTAGATTTGCGTTTTCCGGGATATGAAGATGTGGAGATTGTTGATGGTGTGCCGGAGGGGTGGAAGAAAGAACTCATTGGTGATTTGCTTAGAAAAGTTGTCCGTTCAAAACAAGTAAAAACAGCAGAGTACTTGCAGGAAGGTACGATCCCAATCATTGACCAAAGTCGTGATTTTATTGCAGGATATACAAATGATCCTGAGGCTATAGTTGACATGGGATATCCGATAATTGTGTTTGGTGATCATACTCGTATTTTAAAATATATACAGTTTCCTTTCGCAAAAGGAGCT
>CANBFZ010000031.1 GCA_947367725.1 uncultured Eubacterium sp. | reverse complement strand
CTCAAATAGTGCGTCGTTATCTAAGTGCGGGATTGCATTTGTAAAGATAAAGAAAAAATCTGTTTCTTTGGATAGTATCTTTTTAAAATTGTCATCGTGAGTAGAAAGGTTGACTTTCCAATTAGGATGTGAGGCAGTAAAATTAGCGATTAGCGCAGGCAGATTGGAATAGATTGCAAGAGCATGCATGCCCACTGTAAGAAAATGGGTGTCCTTTCCTGAAAGTTGCTCCATCTTTGAAAGAAACGATTCCCATTCCTTTATCATGTGTGAGGCGTGTTCAACAAAGGAAACGCCTTCTTTTGTCAGTTCTACGCTGCGGTTGCTCCGCTCAAAGAGTGTCAGTCCCAAAGACTTTTCTGTTCTGGCAATCTTCTGCGACACAGCGGACTGGGTGAGGAATAAATTTTCAGCTGCTTTTGTAATTTTCTTTTGCTTTGCCACTTCTAGTACGCAAAGAATGTCCTGTATATCAATCATGTGAAGCTTGCTCTTTCTGCCGTTAATTTATTTAATGATGCCATTATAAATGATAAATTTACAAAAAGCAAGAAAAGCCGTAAAATCTACTTAAAATAACATGTTATTGAACATATCACAACGATGTTCTAATTTTCAAGGTATGGTTTCATTCCGGAGAAGACTGTGCTAGTATGATTCGTTATTATAATAAAAATGGAGATTTAAAAATGTTGAAAATGCAGCAAAAACCATTTGAACCTACGTATTTTTACGCAGAAGGCGCCGTGACCATCGATGGAAACGAGATTGCGTACAAGGTCATCTCGGAGGACAATGTACTGATGGGCGAAGGGGGAGAAGCCGCCGGCTCTATCTTTACTTATTCGTATTTCAGAACGGATGTCGATGCAGAGGCGGCAAAAGAAAGACCTGTGCTGTTCGCTTTTAATGGAGGACCTGGTTCTTCATCTCTGTGGCTGCACTGGGGCCTGCTGTCGCCAAAGAAGATTCAATTTGAAAATCCGACGAACCCGCAGCAGAACGGCCCATATACGCTGGTCAACAATGACAGATGCCTACTGGATATCTGCGATATTGTAGTGCTGGATCCGGTAACATGCGGTTACGGCGTTTTGATAGACCAGAGTGCGGCATCAGAATTTTTCGGAGTGGATCAGGATGCTGCCGCCATGGCTCTTGTCATTGAACGGTGGCTGGTGAAATACGGACGTATGAACAGCGCGAAATATCTGATGGGTGAAAGTTACGGCACCATGCGGGCGGCAGTTCTCGTCAATGCGCTGATGGGCGGCCCGACTTTCACAAATCGGGCATGTGCCGGCATCGCAATAGACGGTATGATTCTCATGGGAACGGTTCTTACGGCAGATTCGTCTCTGAATCCTCATGTGGAAGGAAGCATGGAAGGCAGCGTGCTGAATCTGCCGACGATGGCAGCGGTGCGTTACTATCATCATCCTGTAGAGGGTATCAGCAGAGAATCATTTATAGAGGAAGCATACGCATTTGCCGCAGACACCTATCTGAGAGCTTTGTACATGGGCAATCGATTGTCTGAATCAGAGCGGAAGGTGTGCATCGAAAAACTGTCATACTTCACCGGTGTATCGGAAAGCTGGTTCCGTGCCAATGGTCTGAGACTGACCGCATCGGAGTTTCCAAAAGTATATGGCGAAACGACTTTAGGCAGAGTAGTCGGTCTCTATGACGGACGCTATACCATGGATCTCTATCATGGTCTTGCGATTCCTGACCCGGTGGCGGATGACGGCGCTATGGGTAAATATACCGCCTATTATGGGGGCATCATGAACGGTGCAGGCAGGGAACTTCTCGGTATTGACCTTGACCGGGCGTATAAAGCTATTAACTTCGACACCAATATGAGGTGGAATTATCAGCCAATACGTTCACCATTTATCTCTTTGCAGGAAGCGCTGCGAAGGAATTCAAAGCTGCGGGTTTTTGTTGCCAACGGTATTTATGATCTTTGTACGCCGATGGGCAATGCAAGGTATAGCTTTTCACAGATGGCGCAGGAGCCTGAACAGGTTATCATCAAAGACTATCCGTCCGGTCATATGGCATATGTGGGAGACGAGTCCTATGAAATGCTGACAAAGGACTTACATAAGTTTATTGGAAAATAAAAGAAAGGACAAAACAATGGAACAGAAAGTACTGACAAAGATAGAATCTGTAAAACTGCCATGGAAAGTCAAGATTATGTACTGCATGGGCGAGTTTTCAAAGACTACGACAATCATCATGCTGATGGCGTTTGGTATGTACTTCTATACAGAGGTATGCGGCATTAACAGTGGTGTAGCGTCTACCATTATATTGGTTGCTAAGATTTGGGATATCATCAACGACCCGATGATGGGCGCTTTGGTTGACAGAATCAAATCCAAAGAAGGAAAATGCAGAATTTGGCTGAAATACATGTCACTGCCGGGCGCTATCGTGTTTGCCTTGGCATTTATGATGCCTGAGCTGACCGCAACCGGTAAAATTGTATGGGTTGCCATTACATATACCCTGCAGGGCATGTTTGCGACTGCGCTGATGATTCCTCTAAACACTTTGATGGGAAGATTAACCAGCGATCCGGTGGAAAGAGCATCTCTGAATCAGGTTAAGGGTATTATCAATCTAATTCCAAATATCATTGTACCTGCTGCTACTATGCCGATGGTTCTCTTTTTTGGCAAAGGGGGGGCAGACATGCAGAGAGGATTCCTTGTAGTAGGTATCATCTACGCTATCGTATTTCTTGTATCCAATTTACTTGCCTATATCGGAACAAGAGGCTATGAGCCGCTGGAGCATTTGGCGGAGGACAATGGACAGGAAGCAGTGAAAGTGGAGCAGCCGTCTATGGGGGCTGTATTGAAGGCATTGCTGAAGAATACACCTTGGCTTTTCTGTATCGCCTTATATCTGGTTGATATGCTTGCGTCATCGATTTCCTCTACTGTCATGACATGGTACTTCCAGTATAACATTGGCAGCATTCCGCTCATGTCACTGGTATCTACTGTTTCACTGGGGGCTTCTCTGGTCGTATACATCTTCCTGGGATTCTTCATTAAGAAGTTTGGCAATGCAGGTACAGCAGCGATTGGCTGTGCGCTCAGCATCATCGGATTTGCACTCAGATTTTTCCTTCAGGACAGCTCTACAGCAGTACTCTTGGCAGGAAATATTATAGCAAATCTGGGAACTGGTTTAGTTGGTTGTACCATTCTCCTTTGCATCTTTGATGCCAAAGTCTACGGCGAGTGGAAGACCGGTGTTGATAATGAAGCAATTTTGATGAGCGGCTTTTCTGTATCCTATAAGACAGGTCAGGCGCTTGGCGGACCGATTGCAGGCTACTTGCTTTTAACTGTACCATATGTGGCGCAGGCAGCGACACAAGAACAGAGCGTACTGAACCTGTGGTTCTACGAATCCACCTTACTTCCTGCTATAGGCTTTGCCATTGCGCTGGCATTTGCGCTGCTTCTGATTAAGTATGAAAAGAAAGTGCCAGAAATGCAGGCAGAGATTGAAGCAAGAAAAGCAAAAAGCAAAATAGCGAAATAAAGTTATCATTCTATATAAAAGGAGAAGTTTGTAATGCAAGAGAAGGAGAAGTTTGTAATGCAAGAGAAGGAGAAGTTTGTAATGCAAGAGAAGGAAAGAAAAAAGATAGGACCTGTCGGTGCGATTTTAATGGGCATCGGGTGCATTGTCGGTTCCGGCATTTTCGGCACCCTGCCAACGGTAGCGGCAGAGTACGGAGCAGGCGTTATATGGGCTTTAGTCGGCGCGGTCTTTGTAATCATATTGCGTTGTGTATCTTCGATGTACACCAGCGCAGCGATTCCAAGTAGCGGCTCACAGTTTTTATGGGCCTCTAAGCTGATTCATCCGTATGTGGGGGCGTTTATCTCGTTTTCCACGCTTCTGATGCCGACCATGGTAGCGCTCTTTGGCGTATTGTTCTCCATGTACTTTGCGCCGCTTTTCCCGTCGCTTGAAATAAGCGATACCGTGGCAGCCGTAGGCTTACTGGCCGTGTTTACTGTAGTTGCATGGTTTGGAAATAAGAATACCGTTCTGATCAGCAACATCATGGTAGCGATGCTGATGATAGCCATCTTCCTATATATTGTGCTGGGCCTGCCAAATCTGGATGCGGAAAACGTTACCTTTGGCGAGATCGTGAAGCCGGGCGTCGGACTCAGCAGTCTGGCTGCCGCCATCGGCGTACTGACATCTTCTCTTTCCGGTGCAAGCTCGGTATCGCAGATCGCTGACGATGTAAAGAATCCGGGAACGGTCATCCCGATGACCCTTGTGGCGTGTCCGGTCATCGTGGCTGTAGTCTATATTCTGATGGCTGTAGTCACCATCGGCGTGATTCCTTCCGCAGAGGTTACGTCTTTGTCTCAGGTCGCATCTCATTTCATGTCACCTGCACTTCTCACATTCTTTATAGTCGGTGGTCCGATCTGCGGCATTATCACATCCCTGGTTCCGGTTGCGTTAGCCTGTGTGGCGCTGGTTGAGCAGTCAGCCCGTGAAAAGGTATTTCCGGAATTTATGGCAAAACAGAATAAGCACGGCGTAGCCTATTGGAGTTTATTCCTCGTTATGGCCATTGCCATCGGCATTTGTGCTACAGGAGCCACCTTTGGCGTCGTTATGACCGTATTTTCTTTCTGTAATACGGTTGCAGAGCTGCCAAACGTTTTGAGCCCGATCTTGTCCTATAAGAAATATCCGAAATGCTGTGATAATTCCAGCGTGAAGATGGGACCGAAGACCGTACAGGTGTTGGCGATAATTACCTTTATCGTCTGCGGCTATCTTGCCATCCAGATGGCTCTGACACTGGACGCCATGACTGTGACATCGATCTTTGCAGTCTTTGCGGTCGGATATCTGTACTTTTTTATCCGTGTTAAATATCTGAAAGGAAAGGGCGTTGACCTGATTCAGGAAATGAAGGTGCCATATCAGCCTTGGGAAGAGAAAGAAGCATCATATCAATAACTAATAGGAGAGATTAAAATGAGAGATTTTACACCTTTTCACTGGGAGCAAGAGAAATGTACGTCAGCAGGAGAAACGTATCTTACGCGTCTTGCGGACTTTGTACTGGCAAGTGACAGCGGAGAAGCGGAAGCTGTCATGTTCAGCTATAGTTACATAGGTCTGCCTGAGAAGAAAGAGAAACCCGTTGTATTCGCATACAACGGAGGACCGGGTTCGGCAAGTGAGTGGCTGCACATGGGACTTCTGGGACCGAAAATCATGGAGATTCCGGGATATCCGAAGGTTGACAGACCAGCAAAGTATGTGTTCGCAGAAAACAAAGACTTTTTACTGGATTGCTGCGACCTGGTGCTCATCGACCCGGTGGGAACCGGTTATGCGCAGCTTTTGAAAGATGAGGCTGCTGGTAAATATTATGAAACGCAGGGTGACGCTGTTTCTTTTGCAGAATTTATCGTGCACTGGCTTTCTGAAAACGGACGGGAGGATGCACCAGTCTATCTGTTGGGAGAAAGCTATGGCACCATCAGAAACGTCGTTTTGGCGGATGAACTGCCGGAAGGTGTAAACCTGCGAGGCATCATCAGTGTCGGCACATCTCTCAATGTAGGCGCAAAAGGTACGCTGCTCGTTGAGCCAAATGTGCGCAGACTTGGCGTCAATGCAGCAGTGTGCCGTTATCATAATCATCCTGAACTTGACGAAGCTGATTTTATCCGGGAGGCGATGGAATTTGCCTATGGCGATTATGCCCATGCGCTTTTGATGGGAAGTCGTCTTTCCGCAGAGAAAAGGGCAGAAGTATTGGATAAGCTGGCATACTACTGCGGTCTTGACAGAGAACTTCTTGATCAGCAGAATCTTCGCTTCAGCGAGCAGGACTTTATGACAAAGCTCTGCCCGGGCGAGTTTGTCAGCATGTATGACGCCAGAATGACGCTGCCCCTTGCACGCAAAGATGCGCTTACCAATCTGGAGAATGCGGATATTGTTGAAGTTGATTTCAATCAGGAACCGTTTATCAGCTGTATTGGAAGCTCCATCGGTGATTGTATCAAGACATATTATGATGAAGAACTGGCGCGTCCGGAAGGCAGAACTTATCAGGATGATACCATGTCTATCGCTATGAACTGGAACTACAGGGGGTATGAAAAGGATA
The DNA here is from genome assembly GCA_947367725.1 of uncultured Eubacterium sp. Classification (GTDB taxonomy): domain Bacteria; phylum Bacillota; class Clostridia; order Peptostreptococcales; family Anaerovoracaceae; genus Senimuribacter. The sequence continues at coordinate 4,713 of CANBFZ010000031.1, read as the reverse complement.
CACTTAAACTGCCTGTGGGCTTGATGAAAGACCATGAGGATTTGCGTATTCTCTTTGTCAACGGCAGATATGATCTTTCTTCCACCTTTGACTTTATGACCTATTATCTGTCACAGTACGATTTACCGGAAGACAGGGTAGAGGTCAAGGTGCTGGAATCCGGTCATGCGTCTTATATCGGCGATGGCAATGCCGCGGCGCTGAGCCAGGCTATTCGGAATTTTATTAAAACTGAGGGAAAAAGTAAGGAGGTTTTTTAATGGAAAAGGAACTGGCAATACAGTGCAGAAAATTGCTGCAGCCGGACGGTACCTATAAAGAGCGGCAGACTGTCATTGTGAAGCAGGATAAAATTGTAGAAGTACAGGATGGATTTACTGCGCCTGAAAACTGTCTGGTGATTGATGCACAGAATAGCTGGGTGACGCCGGGACTCATTGAATCTCATGGTCATCTGGCGACAGGAGATGATACCAACGAAATGGTTTCTAATTCTATTATGCCATATTTTTCGGTCAGGGAAGCCATTGATCCAGCTGATTCAGCCATTGCGGCTGTTCGAGGTGGTGGATTTACGACTTACTGCATTTTGCCGGGCTCAGGTGCGTTAATAAACGGCACTGGTATGACAGTAAAACTGAGAGACGCAAGGACCGTGGAGGAAATGGAAGTGGTAGGGTGTGAACCGCTGAAACTGGCTTTGGGTGATAATCCGAAGATGATAAATAAAAAGAAGGGTATATCTCCTGCAAGCAGAATGGGCAGCGGCGCTCTTTTGCGGCAGGCATTCTACAGTGTAAAAGCACAGCTTGCAGCAGGCAATTTTGACTTTGAAAGCGCTGCCAACTGGCAGAACGTACCTGTCGCGGAGGCCTTGCAGGGAAAGCGGCTTGTGAAAATTCACTGTCATGCCCCGCAGGATATTGTGACGGCAGTCAGAATTTCTGAAGAATTCGGCTTGGATTATACCTTGGAACATGTGACTGGCGGCAGATTCGTCGCAGATTTTTTAAGGGAGCATCACGTTCGGTGTTGTCTAGGACCGCTGTTTATCAATCCGTTGAAATACGAGCTTGAATCCATTGCTCCATCCAATCCGGCTGTTTTAGAGCAGGCGGACGTGAATTTTTCCTTGATTCAGGATGCATCATGGGATACGGACACGCTGTTGCTTCCATCTCTGGCAGGGATTTGCACAGCTTACGGACTATCCGCAGAAGCCGCTATGCGGGGGCTGACTATAGAAGCAGCAAAGAATCTACATTTGGACCATAGAATCGGTACGGTGGAGGCAGGAAAAGACGCAGATTTGGCAGTATTTAACGGAAATCCGCTGCTGAATACCACAAGCTGTACCATGACAATCATAGACGGTGTTATTTACGAGAAAAGGAAGGAGGCATAGATATGAGTATTACAGTTATCAAAGCGAAAAAAATTGTAGTGTCCCCTGACTACGTACTGACACCTGGCATCATGATCATTGAAGACGGAAAAATTCAGGCAGTAGGAACGGATATCTCATATCCTGCAGATGCGGAAGTTTTAGACGCAGGAGAATATGAAGTATATCCCGGTTTCATTGATGCTTCCAGTCATCTGGGAATTAACAAGGAGCCTTTCGATTATATGGAAGATACTTGGGATGGCTGCGATGCAGGAGCCGCCATGCAGCCGCATTTAACTGTGACAGATGGATTCGATCCGTTTTCACCGGCGCTGCAAAGCGCGAGAGAGGTCGGTATTACGACCGCCTATGCTGCGGCAGGTCACGGCATGCTGATGGATGGACAGGGCATCTGTTTTAAATTGAGAGAAAGCCATATTGCGGAAGCATTATTTTTACCTGAGACACAGCAGCTGCACTTCTGCATTGGAGATTATCCGCTGATGGGATTTAAACAAAAGGGACAACCGCCGATGACCCGTATGTCTCTGATGGACATGATGCGAGGGGAACTTCGCCGGGTACAAGGTATCATAGAACGCGGCGAAGAAGCAAGTGATCCCAAAACTGCAGTATTGGTAAAGGCTTTGAAAGGTGAGATCAAAGTGCGGGTTTATGTTCTAGCGGCACAGGATATTCCGCTTGCGACAAAACTTTGCAAGGAGTTTGAGATGGATTATATTCTAGATGGACTTTATGAAGCTTGGAAACTGCCGGAATTCTGGGAAGCAAATCCGCAGACGGTACTGCTGAATGGCATACCTTTTGGACCGATGCAGAACTCTATGGCAGCAAAATACGAGATGTCCATGGACTGCTTTTCGGTACTGGAAAAGGCTGGATGCGATATTGTACTGACTGCTGATGGTGTGACGACGACCAGAATGCTCCCTTATATGGCAGGCTACGCAGTGGGCCATGGTCTTTCCGAGGGTCATGCTCTGGCATCCATTACGAGTCTGCCTGCAAAGCTGCTGGGTTTATCAGAGCGTATCGGCTCACTGGAAGCAGGAAAAGATGCGGACTTTTCTATCTATACAGACAATGCGCTTTTATCTACCTCAAAGTGCCTGGCCACTTACATAGATGGAGTACAGGTGTATTGCGATGAAAAGTTTGGAGGAAAGCATTATGCGTAGAATCCATCCGTATCAAACAGAAAGATTTGAACCTCTCCACGGTGTAAAGCAGCTGGAGATTCCGCTGCGTAGCGGCAGGATTTCGGTCAATGCTGTCACCGAAGACCATGTATTCTATGACGAAGATTACAGAGCAGAAGCAGCCATTGCAACAATTTCCTATCTGCGCACTGACGATGGAAATACCCAGCGGCCGGTCATGTTTCTTTGGAACGGCGGACCGGGCAGCGCTGTATCCATGCTGCAGATGGAATGTTTCGGACCGTACTGTATGGCAAAAGATGAGAAGGAAACGCCTTTGTACGGTCTGGAAACAGAAGTCGATACGATTTTAGATATCTGTGACCTTGTCTATATGGATCCAGTGGGCGTAGGATATTCCAGACTTCTTCGGGAAGATGCTGCGGAAAAATATTTTTCAGTCGATGGAGACGCCCGCAGCATTACCTTTGCTATTGTCAGCTGGCTGAAACGGCATCAGCGGTGGAACAGTCCTGTGTACATCTGCGGAGAAAGCTATGGAACGATTCGCGCATGCAGGGTGCTGGATGAGCTGGGCAGAGACCCGTTTTACGGCAACCGCATGATGCTGGGATTGCCAGTGGCGGGAGTGATTTTAATTGGTTCAGCGTTATCTGTAGGAAAAGAGGGTACTGAACTCATTGATCCGTCTCTGGAACTGATTACAGCGGCTCTTCCGTCTATGGCAGCGATTCACTGGTATCATAATCACCAAAATGAATGTAGTCTGGAAGTTTTCGTAGAGAAAGCATGGGAATTCGGCAGGACAAAACTGCTGCCGGCGCTCTTTGCAGGGGATGACTGCAGCCAGGAGGAAGTAAAGAACATTGCCTACCAACTGGCAAAATATACAGGCATGGATCCATTGTATTTTGAAAACAGCAGATTAAAGCTGCAGCGTGTCGATGACTTCATGACACAGGTAATTTCCCAGAAAGGTCTGCGCGTAGACCTCTATGATGGCAGAATGACCGCTTCGCTTACTGGTTTTTATAATACAGTTGGGGACGGAAATATGCCCATTGCAGTGATGAACGGTATTCTTGCTCCAAAGTTGGGAGTGGATCCGGATCGGGTGTATTATACCGGAAATCTTAACGTACATCCTGGCTGGAATTATGCTGTAGAAAACGGAAAATCCCATATGGAGTGCCTGCGGGCCGCGGCAGAGAGAATGCCTGCAATGAAAATTCTCATGGCAAGCGGACTTTATGACCTATGCACTCTGGCGGGGAATACCAGATATCAGTTTACTCATAGTGGTATTGCAGAAGGCAGAGTGATAAACAGAGAATATCCTGGCGGACACGGTGTTTATTCCAGCAAGGAAGGGAAAGTACAATTCTTACTGGATGTACGAAAATTGATAAAAGGATAAGGAGTGTGATATGAGATTCAATCATTGCAGACTGGTTCCGCAGCTGTCCGGCAGCATTGCGGCAGTTTTGATTCTGGTGGATGGTAATCCAGTAGAGGATCTTGCTGTCATGTACGGCAAACCTGACTGTGTATGGCAAGCAGGAAAACAGGTATAAAACAGAAACGAAAGTAGACGGGAAAATCTTACTTGTGATTTTCCCGCTTTTCACGTATACTATAACTACGCAGGAAAAAGAGGTGAGGCGAAGATGGAGCAGAAGAAAATTCCGATTGGATTTGAGGATTTTAAAACTTTTAAGAATGAAAATCTGTATTTGGTGGATAAAACTTTGCTGATACAGGAGTTGCTGGATTCGGGCGCACAGACGACTCTACTTACAAGACCGCGCCGTTTTGGAAAAACCCTGAACCTTTCCATGCTCCGCCGCTTCTTTGAAGATGAAAGAACGCCGGATGGCGAAAAGATAGATAACCGACATCTCTTTGAAGGTCTTGCCATTATGGAAGCGGGAAAAAACTATCTTGCGCATATGGGACAGTATCCGGTGATTTCCTTATCGCTGAAATCAACAAAACAGGATGATTTCCGTTTGGCATATACGATGCTGAAACGAGAAATCGTTGCAGAATTTTCAAGGCATCAGTATGTACTCTGCGGTGAAATAGATGCAAAAGCACAAGAAAAATATCAGGCGATTCTTGCAGAAAAAGAAGATGCAGCGTTGT
>CANBFZ010000030.1 GCA_947367725.1 uncultured Eubacterium sp. | reverse complement strand
ACTCCTTCCCCGGCAGATTATCTTTACACAGACATAATATAATAGCCCGCGTTATTGGTGATTGCCGTCCTCATTTCACTCCAGGTTGCTGAAAATTGACCATAATATTTCGAATTGTTATTAGGATCATTATAATACACAAGATCACTTCCGGTTGTTCCGACTGCTTTATAGTAATACCCAGTTGCACCTGTATTATGGCCAGTAGCTCTGTAATTCGGTAATTTACCCGTCATAACATGACAGACTAGAGATCTATTTTTATCGATGCTGTATGTCAGCCCATTTCCGAAGGAAATACTGGAGTTTAATACATATTTGTATTTTGTTCCACCGAGCCTGTTATTTAAAGCTTCCGTCACCTTATAAACATATGTGCCATCGCTCTGCGTTGTTCCCATTTGAGAAGCTAAAGCCGATTGTGTAACATCCTTTTCAACCTCCGCTTTAAAAATATCAAGTCATTTTGTTCATTAAACTTTTCATTAAATCGTGTTCTCCACATCGGTCCATACCCAGTCTTTCTGCTTTTCAGCCCGTCGACGCATTAACTCTAATCTCAATATTTTTCGAATTTTCTTTATTATATACGTTCAATTTCATTTTGTCAATAAATGTTATGTTTTCATAGTATTTATGTTTCTGCTTTTTCGCTATATACTCTACAGCATAAGAAGTGAAAAATGGAGAATTTATGTCCAGAGAAAGGAACAATTTTAAAATAGGTACAGTGGAAATACTGGTTCTGTATCTGCTGAACAGACAGTAGTTTTACGGTTACCAGATTGCTTCCCTATTAGAAAAGCTGCCGGGCGGCAGGGTTCTCGTAGCTGAAAGCCTCCCGAGATCCAACCCAATACAAACTTTTGAACAAGCACTATATTTCTGACAGAAAGGTTCCTATACGACCAAACCAACCTTTTTTGATTTCATTATATAAAGAAATAACAAGCCAATCAAAGGTACGATTCAGACAAAAAAATAAGCGTACCACTATTTCTAATGATACGCTCACAGCTTTAGATAACTTCAAAATGTTTCAACGCATCCTTTATTGCTTCCACTTTCTCCGCTGTCGGATGTTTCCTCGGCTGTTTCAATTTCTCTACCGCATTAGGGGCATCATACATCGGCAGTCCTAACTCCCTTTTTACCTCTGCGATATATGCAGTATGTACTTCTTAATCATTTTGTATGTAACCCGCTCTTTCGGCTTGCATGCTGCGGCTCTCTTGGCGATATTATCCAGCGGCACTTTCCCCTCACCCTTGCCAAACTCGACTTTTACGTTGATTACGCTGTCGTTTTTTTATGGGAAAGCATTACAACCGTCTCCACATGCACGCCCCACGGAAACATATCGACAGGCGTGCCTTTCACAAACCGATATCCATGTTCGCCTAGATATTTCACATCCCGCGCCAGTGTGGCGGGATCACAGGATACATACACGATTCGCTCTGGTTCCACAGCAACTACGGTTTCCAGCAACGTCTCATCGCAGCCAGCCCGAGGCGGATCCAAAATCACTACATCAGCTTTCTCCACGCGTAGCCCGTCATCTTCTGCCGCTGCGCCTTCACCGCGCGAAAGCTTTGGCAGTTCCTCTTCCGCACGGCCGCACACATATCTGGCGTTGACAATATGGTTAATCACCGCATTACGGTTGGCGTCGAGAACGGCGCCTTTGACCGACTCGATACCAATCACGCGTCCCACTTTGGCATAGTCCAACGTGCCGTCGTGACGATCCATATAAGCCTGTTCCATTTGCCGCGCCGCAAAGAGTCCGATAGTGCCCACGCCGCAGTAAAGATCCAGCACCGTTTCCGTGCCTTTTAGTGCAGCGTATTCCATAGCCTTAGCATAAAGTCGTTCCATCTGCACTGGATTCACCTGGTAAAACGAGTGTGGTGAAATCTCAAAGACCAGACCGCCCACTTCCTCATTGATAACAGGCTTTCCGGCAAGGGTAATTAACTCCTCACCCATGATACTGCCTGGCATGGCGCCGTTCTTTCCCTTGCAGACGCTGATAACCACACTTTCCAGACTATAGCATACACCGTCATCGGTCGGCGGCAGGTCATAAATGGCATCGTCCAGCATTTCCACCAGCTTTGGTGCATTGGGAATCCCTTTGCCGTTGATGACAAGAACCACCATCACCTCGCCGGTGCCGCGAGCTGTTTTCACCACCAAATGGCGCATCAATCCCTTTTCCCACTTGGGATCGTAAGCTGTAATATGATCACTTTCCATGAACTGGCGCAAAGCCTCTGCCGCCGCCATAGCAGGGACGGACTGAATCAAACAGTCATTGCAGTCTACTACCTCGTGGCTCTTTGCACGATAAAAGCCCACCGCCGGCTGTCCCAGATTCTCCACAATCCCGCCCTTGCGGGTGATAATACCGCCGGTCCACACCGGCATAGAGGCTTTGTTCCGATAGCGAAAAGGCATTTCCATACCGATGATCGCCTCCATCGCAGGGTCAAGCAAGCCGCCCAGCCGCACTAACTTATCACGAACCTGCTTTTCCTTGAGCGCAAGCTGCGCCTCATAGGAAAGACTGCTGTATGGACAGCCGCCGCACTGACCACTGTACACACACTGCGGCGCAATTCGGTCTGGCGATGGTGTTACCAGCTTTACCAGCTTTCCAAAGGCATAGTTCTTCTTCACCTTGGTCAGTTCCACTTCTGCCAGATCACCGACCACAGCGCCCTTTACAAAAACTGCAAGACCGTTACTTCTTCCAAGCCCTTGCCCCTCGTTTGTCATGTCCTCTATTTTGATTTGAACGATTTGTCCTCTTTCCATCCTTTTTACCTTTCTTGGCCTTACCGGACTTCTCTGCTTTACGCGTTTCCTTTTTCCCGCGCACAGATTTCTCATCCCGGTACTTTTTTTGACCCGATTTTCTGTCACCTTTTCTTACTTTTTCCCTGTGACTGTTATCTCTTAATCGTCTATTTTCTGCAGGTTCACGCTCTGACGCAGGTTCAATTTCTCCCAAATTCATGCGTAAAAAAGCTGCCGCCACTTCCAGTGGATCCAGACCGTCATCCACACATCGCTTATAGACGATTTTCATATACGGCGTCAGATCCTTGCCCTCGCAGTATTCCACAGCATCCGACACCGATTTATAGGCTTTGACCGTCAGTGCACTTGCCGCCGTTGGCATATCCTTTTCCTTAATTTTAGTATTGCAGTAATCCTCCAACGAGTGAATTTTATAACGCTCTTTTGGCGTAATTAGGGAAATTGCCTTCCCCTTTCTGCCTGCGCGTCCGGTTCTGCCAATGCGGTGCACGTAGTACTCCATATCTTGGGGCATATCGTAATTAAACACCATATCCACATCATCCACATCAATGCCCCTTGCCGCAACGTCTGTCGCCAGTAGCAGCTCCAGCTTTCCGCTTCTGAACAGGGTCATCACCCGATCGCGCTGATGTTGGGACAAATCCCCGTGGAGCGCCTCTGCCGAATAGCCTTTCCCCTTTAAAATTAAAGTCAGCTGATCGACCTTCCGCTTGGTATTGCAGAAAATCAACGCCCGCTGCGGTGACATATAGTCGAGCAGTCTGCAGAGAGAGGTATCTTTCTCTCTTCCTTTCACTACATAACAAGTCTGTTTAACTAGCGGAACGGTCATCTCTTCCTGCGGTACATGAATATGCAGCGCATTCTGCTGATACTGCCGGGTGATTTCCAAAATTTCCTCCGGCATGGTGGCAGAAAACAGCGCCGTCTGCCGCGTCTCAGGGATGGATTCACAGATGGTTTCGATATCCTCGCGAAATCCCATGTTCAGCATTTCATCCGCTTCATCAAGCACCAGCATATGCAGCGCATCCAGCTTCAAAGTTCCTCTGCGCATGTGGTCCATCACACGCCCCGGCGTGCCCACTACGATGGAAAGTTTTCCACGAAGCAGTCTAAACTGTTTTTCAATGTCCTGTCCGCCGTAAACTGCGCCGATTTTCACACCGGAAACATGCTTCGCCATTTTTTTCAGTTCTTCTGCCGCCTGTATGGCAAGTTCTCTCGTCGGACAGAGAATCAGCCCCTGCACGCCGCCTGCTTTGCTGCGAAGATTTTCTATCATAGGGATACCGAACGCCGCCGTTTTACCGGTGCCTGTCTGGGCCTGCCCGATGATGTCCTTACCCTCAAGAAGCACCGGAATTGCCATCTCCTGAATGGGCGTCATTTCCACAAAGCCCATTTCTGCCAGGCCTTTCAGTATCCTCTTATCAATTTTCGATTCGTTGTAATTCATTAAATTCTCTCTTTCTCTTTGTCATTAGTACCAGTATACCATAGTTCCCAACCAAATGACAGAACCAATGCCCTGAAATTCCCGCCATCCGCCGAATTTACATCAAAAATCTTCCTGTATTATTTTACCAGTTTTCAAATTTTCTCTGCTTGGTTTTCAAAATCCCGATTTCTTCCGCAAAAAGAAACCATTTTTCATGTTTTGAAAACCTTTCGCTTAAAAAGTGAAAACTTCCAAAAAATAACATTGATTGTATACGCATCTTGCCTCGCTTCGACTGTCGTGTTATGATACTAGAAAACCCCAGAAAGGACTTCCGCCTATGATCATTTATTTTACCGGCACAGGAAACAGCCGTTATCTCGCAGAAATCATCGCTGCAGAACTACAGGACGATTGCATTTCTGCCGTTTCTTACATCAAAGAAAAGCAGCTGGGAAATTTTCACGCTGAGACGCCCTTTCTTTTCGTATGTCCGGTTTACGCCTGGCAAATTCCTCATGTCTTTGAAGCTTTTATTGAAAGCAGCACTTTTACCGGCAGCAAAGACTGCTATTTCGTCCTGACCTGTGGCGACGAAATGGGAAACGCTGGCAAGAGCATCGCCGCCCTCTGCCATAGGAAAGAACTTTCCTGTAAAGGTGTCATGGAAATCAAAATGCCGGAAAACTACATTGCGCTGTTCTCTGCGCCATCTGAAGAAAAAGCGCAGGAAATCATTACTGTCGGCAGTCAAAAAGCAAAAGAAGCTGCCCGTCTCATTGTGCAGGGTAAACCCTTTCCGCCTCATCACGTCGGCAGTGTAGATAAATTAAAAACCAGCCTTGTCAATCCTGTTTTCTACAAGCTGGTTATTTCTGATAAAAAGTTTTATACGACTGCACAGTGTACTGGATGTGGCGCCTGTGTAAAGGCCTGCATGCTGCGCAACATCCGCCTCATTGACGGAAAGCCGGTCTGGAATGGAAACTGCACCCACTGTATGGCATGTATCTGCGGCTGTCCTGAGGAAGCCATCGAATACGGCAAACATACCAAAGGACTGCGCCGCTACTTCCTCAAAAAAAAATAAGCGGGTGGTTACACCCGCAATGCGGTGCTTCGTTCCCCAACCACCATAAAGCTGCTCATGGCAGTGGCGCAGAGTTTTCCACTCTGTCTGTCATAGGCTTTGCCCATGGCTCTAACCATGCGCCGCCCCACATTGGTATAGTCGATACGAAAAACGTATTGCGTACCACTAAACGGTTTTAGAAAACTGACTGTCAGATCTGTTGTCGTCACGTCCATCTGTGTCAGCGTCACCGCGCCCATCCCCGTGGCCGTATCGAACAGGCTGCAAATCACACCGCCGTGTACATCTCCTGAAGGATTTTTACTCCATTCTTCCACGTCAAAAAGCAGTTCAATCCATGTTTCCGCAAGACTGCAATCCAGATATGACAACCCCAGCAAATGATTGAATCGATCCGGCTGCAGCACACTGCTTCCGATCACTTTTTTCAAATCCTCTTCAAATTCATACTGATTCAAAACGCATTTCCCTGCCTTTCTGTTTTCATATGCCATGAAACTATGCTATCACAAATCCACAAATTTTTCAATTTCAACTTTGCAACGTTATACCCTTAAAACTATAGCTTCTACAAAAACACCCCGACAAGAACAGTTTGTCGGGGTATTCCTTTATGCCTAAATAACGCCTCTCTCTATGCGTTTCAGTGCACCTGCGCTGTCTTCAACGCTGCAGCATCCCGCGCCCGTTTTTCCGCCAAGGCTTCTTCCAGCATCATATCTTTGACTTTCATCAAGCGGGTCTGATTGCCCCGCTCATTTTCATCCAGCTTCATCTGGATATATTTAATGGTCGTCTGCAACCTAGGAATCATCACATATTCCAGGGCGTTGACCCGGCGTCGAGTCTTCTCCAATTCTGCCGCTAAAAGCTGCACTTCCTTTTCTTTTGCCGCAAGATCTAACAGGGCAGGAAACAAATCGGCAAGCGCCGAAACCGCATTATCCAGCTCTCCAGAAGTTCTTGCAAATCCATAAGGAAAAATATTGGTCGGATCTTCCGCTGTGGTCTTGAAGGAAAAGACTGGCACGTCTACGCTCATAATGTTCCGGCTGCCCACATCTAAAACGACGCCTTGTTTGGGAAACATCAAGGATTCCTCCATCACCTCCTGGCTCATCATCGCACTGGCAACAGAGAAATTCCGGTACACGGCTGCAAGGCTTTGTTCCACTTCCTTGCGCAGTCTGCCGTTTTCCCGGGCCAATTCCAGAAATTCCTTCATCAGCTCATCCCGCTTATCCTTTAACAGCTTATGTCCGCGCGTTGCGGTTTTCAGTCGCTTTTTCAAAGAAGTCAGCATCATCCGGGTCGGATTTACATTCATTCTTTCAGCCATGGTTACTCACCGCCCAGGTATTTTTCAATATATTCGTCTTTAATTCGTTTCAATTCGCTCTTCGGCAGTAGGCGCAGCAGTTCCCAGCCTAAATCCAGCGTCTCTTCGATGGTTCTATCCTTTTCATAGCCCTGGGAAACATATTGTTTTTCAAATGCCCGGCTGAATTTCGCGTACATCAGATCAATATCGGTCAATGCCGCTTCCCCCAGAATGGTCATCAGTTCCAGACATTCTTTGCCGCGGGCATAAGCAGCAAAGAGCTGATTCATTGTATCTGCATGATCTTCACGGGTTTTTCCGGCACCGATCCCTTTGTCTTTCAGACGGGAAAGAGACGGCAGTACATCGATCGGCGGCTGCACGCCTTTTCTGTAAAGATCCCGGGACAGAATAATCTGCCCTTCTGTAATATATCCGGTCAAGTCAGGAATCGGATGCGTCTTATCTTCTTCCGGCATCGTCAGAATCGGAATCATGGTAATGGAGCCTTCCTGTCCCCGCTTTCTTCCTGCTCTCTCATACATCGTAGCAAGGTCTGTATACAGATAGCCTGGATAGCCGCGGCGTCCTGGTACTTCTTTCCGCGCTGCCGAGACTTCTCGCAGTGCCTCCGCATAATTGGTAATATCCGTCATAATGACCAACACATGCATACCCAGATCAAATGCCAGATATTCTGCTGCCGTCAGTGCCATACGCGGCGTTGCAATACGCTCTACTGCCGGGTCGTTGGCAAGGTTCATAAACATAACGGTTCTGTCAATGGCTCCGGTGCGGCGGAAGTCTGCCGCAAAGAAATCGGCTTCTTCATAGGTGATCCCGATGGCAGCGAAGACAACCGCAAAATTACTCTCTCCGCCGACTACTTTTGCCTGTCTGGCAATCTGCGCCGCCAGATCCGCATGGGGCAGTCCTGAAGCCGAGAAAATCGGCAGTTTCTGTCCTCTAACCAGCGTATTTAAGCCGTCAATGGCAGACACGCCAGTCTGAATAAACTCGGCCGGATAGTCTCTTGCCGCCGGATTCATCGGAAGTCCGTTGATATCCATCTTCTTTTCGGGAATGATTGCAGGCCCGCCATCTGCAGGACGTCCCATGCCATCAAACACTCTGCCCAGCATTTCTGGCGAAACTGAAAGCTGATTGCCTTTGCCTAAAAAGCGAACGGAACTTTCCTTTAAATTGATGCCGGCCGCACTTTCAAAGAGCTGCACCAGTGCATCACTTCCGTTGATTTCAAGCACCTTGCACAAGCGTTTTTCCCCGTTCTGCAGCAGGATTTCTCCCAGCTCATCGTAGGTCACGTGTTCCACATCCTTGACAAGCATCAGAGGTCCTGCAACTTCTGATATGGTCTTATATTCTTTCATCATCGTCATCAGCCTCCTCACTGGTCAATTGAGAGATTTCACGCTGCATCGTTTCCAAAAGCTGCGTATACGTCTCATCGACTTTCGCCTCTTCCACATATTTAAATCGGCCGATGGCCTCTCGTACAGAAATTCCCGAAATCGCGTTGAAATCTGCGCCTCTGGAAACTGCTTCTTTTCCCATCTCATAGTAGCCTAAGATCAATTTCAGCATGACAAACTGCTTGCCCAGTGACGCATAGGTGTCCACATCGTGGAATGCGTTCTGGTGCAGATAGTCTTCTCGAATAGACCTGGAAACTTCCAGCTTCAGTCGGTCTTCTGCAGACAGCGCGTCCACACCTACCAGCTGGACAATTTCCTGCAGTTCTGCTTCTTCCTGCAGCAAAAGCAGCGCCTGTGCCCGCAATGCAGGAAATTCTTTGCTGACATGTTCCTCATACCATTTGGTCAGACGATCCACATACAGGGAATAACTCTGCAGCCAGTTGATGGCAGGGAAATGCCGTTTATATGCAAGGGAAGAATCCAGACACCAGAACACTTTTACGATACGAAGCGTCGCTTGAGACACCGGCTCAGAAATATCACCACCCGGCGGCGATACGGCTCCAATGGCGGAAAGTGCGCCTAGACGCCCTTCTTTTCCCAAAGAAATCACTCTGCCTGCTCTTTCATAGAACTGTGCCAATCTGGATGCCAGATAAGCCGGATAGCCTTCTTCACCCGGCATTTCTTCGAGACGGCCGCTCATTTCACGAAGGGCTTCTGCCCATCTGGACGTAGAGTCTGCCATCAGCGCAACAGAATAGCCCATATCTCTAAAATACTCTGCGATGGTGATGCCTGTATAAATCGAAGCTTCTCGAGCCGCAACCGGCATATCGGAAGTATTGGCGATGAGCACCGTTCGTTTCATCAGAGACTGCCCTGTCCGAGGGTCTTTCAGTTCTGGAAATTCCATGAGTACATCTGTCATTTCGTTTCCACGCTCACCACAGCCGATGTAAACCACGATATCTGCGTCAGCCCACTTGGCAAGCTGATGCTGTACTACAGTTTTGCCGGAGCCAAACGGTCCTGGCACAGCTGCCACACCGCCTTTTGCAATCGGAAACATGGTATCAATGACCCGCTGTCCCGTAATCAGTGGCATTTCCGGCACCAACTTTTCTTGATAAGGCCGTCCTCGTCTGACCGGCCACTTCTGCATCATGGTCAGTTCTGCCAGCGATCCATCTGCTTTGCGCACCGTGCAAACGATTTCTTCTACGGTAAACGATCCGCCAGTGATGGATTCCACCGTGCCGCTAAGCCCGTAAGGCACCATAATTTTCTGCTCGACGACCACCGTTTCCTGTACCGTTCCGATGATGTCCCCAGCTTCTACCTGGTCGCCCACAGCTACTGTAGGTACAAACTGCCACTTCTTCTGCCGGTCTAAAGACGGCACCTTGATGCCTCTTGTAATATTGGCGCCAGCCGCTTCTCGCATTGCCACAAGCGGTCTTTGAATCCCATCATACATGGTTTCGATCAGTCCCGGTCCCAGTTCTACAGAAAGCTGCGCGCCTGTAGAAACCACCGGTGCACCTGGTCCGATGCCTGCTGTTTCTTCATATACCTGAATGGAGGCCATATCGCCTCGCATCTCTATAATTTCACCGATTAGTCCCAGTTCACCTACATGTACTACGTCGAACATATCGGCGTCTTCCATGCCCGATGCGACCACCAAAGGACCTGAAACCTTCACGATTTTTCCCTGACTCATCTATTTTTCACCTCCAAATAGTATGTCTGCGCCGACAGCCCGTTCCACCGCCTTGCTCACGCTGCGCATTCCTTCACCGCTGGCGCCTTCTTTACCTGGAATGGAAATAATGGCAGGCAGCCTGCTGTCTTTATATTTGTCAATTTCCTCCGGGATTTCCCGCGCCAAAATCTCTGTGATATAGATAATGGCATAGTCCTCTTTGACCAGGCGCCGAAGGATTTTTTCTGCTTCTTCCCCATTACCAGCAGCAAACACCTCAAGCCCGACTGCTTTAAAGCCCAGCACCGATTCCCTGCCGCCAATTACACCTATCTTATACATATGGTTCCCTCAATTTCTCACCAATCTGTTCCGGACTGGAACCGATTAAAATGCCAGTCAGTATAATACGCAGATTGTCAATTTCCAGTTCCTTTGCATACCAGTAGCCTGCAATGGGCACAATGCCGAAACTTTCATATTTCGCCCGTTTATTATACTCCATCAGCGCATCTTCACAAAGCTTCTCAAATAAGGCAAAATCTCCGGTTTCTAAAAGCTGTGCGCCGCCCTGTGCCATCGCCTGCGCAAGACCATAAGGCGTCAGTTTTTCAGCAATCTGACTATAGGCTTCATCCCAGACTGAAAGAAAAAATCCTTCACTGATATTGCCACCAGCCAGCGCCACTTTTTGAAAGAAACTCCAGTCTTTTTTCATCTGCTTCAGCCGCACAAACGTCTTCAGATTGAGAATATCAATCTGCCGCTTTACGATGCCGATTAAAAAAGGCTCCCCTGTTTCTTCTGCAGCCGCAAGCATCTGCCTGTAACATGCTTTGTCTAAAATGATGTCGATTTCCTGCGGATCACCACTTCTGCCAAAGAGATCGATGGCTTGGGAAATCGCCTCTTTCATGATCGTCGGCATGAAAGTAAAATTCCGATCCCGCACCATAGCAACCATATGTTTCCAGTCGATATCGCCATTTGACATCAGCTGATCTTCTGTCGGCGTCAGCCCCAGAAATTCTGATTTTAAACATACCTTGATGTTGTGATAATCATAAGGAAACAGGCACATCGCCAGTTCTTTGCGCTCCGGCAACGTATCGTAAATCAGGTCAAACAGCTTGTTCTGCTCTCTTCTG
>CANBFZ010000029.1 GCA_947367725.1 uncultured Eubacterium sp. | reverse complement strand
TGCTGATTGTAATATGAAGAAAAGTTGTATACAGAATATTTCATGTAAAATGGATGATTTGATACAGAAGGAGGAGTCTATTATGATTGCAAAGATCTTATCGCTTCTGCCGGGTACGGATTGTAACGGTGGCTGCGGCAAAGAAACCTGCCGGGCATGCGCAGAGGCGATTGTCAGCGGCGAGACTGTGGCGCTGTGTCCAGCATGCAGCCAGGAAACAGTAGATGCGATTGCTGCTGCCTGTGGCAGAGAAACCGAAGAAACAAAAGATGAAGTCGCTTTTGTTTTCTGCAGCGGAGATGCTGCGGGAAAGAAACGGTTTGCAGGAAAAACCTGTCGCGAAGCGAAAGACGCAGGCTTTGAGAAAGGGGAATGTCGTTACGGCTGTATCGGCTGCGGCGACTGTATCAGCGCTTGTAAGTTTGACGCAATGAAGGTTGCGGACGGTGAAGTCATCATCGACACCGAAACGTGCAACGGTTGCGGGGCCTGCGCAGCAGAGGACGCTTGTGTACAGGGCTTAATTCGCATGGTGCCAAGAGATGCGACTAACTTTATTCCATGTTCCAACCGGGATGAAGACGACGACAAGGTCAGAGAACTCTGCGGTTTCGGCTGTATCGGCTGCGGCGACTGTGTCAGAGCATGTCCAGAAGGTGCGGTGGAAATCATTGAAAATCACGCCGTCATTGATTATGATAAGTGTGTTGGCTGCGTAGCCTGCACCGTGAAGTGTAAGAAGAAAATCATCGTGGATACCATGCACGATTTGACCAAATTAAAAGAAAAAGTCGCCTTTGTAAAGTGCAGCGGCTTCAATGCACACGCATATAAAGAAGCTGGCTTTACAAGCTGCAGGGAAGCAGCTGCAAAGGCAGAACCGAAGACCATGGGCATCTGCACCACAGGTTGTGCAGGCCAGGGGGACTGTACGAAGGTCTGCCGCTACGGCGCAATCGAGGTTGTAAACGGCAGCGCCCAGGTTGATCCTGACAAGTGTGTCGGCTGCAAGGACTGCTATTATGCTTGTCCGAAGAAACTGATCGAAATGGTGCCGTACAAAGGCGCAAAGATGGTGCCTTGCAGTTCCACCGCCGATTATGAGGACAAAGCCGCAGTGTGCGGCAGTGCCTGCATTGCCTGCGAAGACTGCTTTGCAAATTGCCCGAACGGTGCGATACATATGGAAGAGGCACATGCAGTCATCGATCCAGAAGTTTGTGAGAACTGCCAGGTTTGTCAGTATATGTGTCAGAGGGGCATCATCAAAGAAAGAGAAGTGCCAGAATACAACTACTTACAGAGAGCAGCCCTTGGCATGCGGGAAGGAGAGTGATTACGGTGAGAAAATTAAAGACAATGGACGGGAATACGGCTGCCGCGCACGTAGCATATGCATTTTCTGAGGTTGCTGCCATTTACCCGATCACACCATCTTCTCCAATGGCAGAAAGCATGGACGAATGGGTATCTCAGGACAGAACCAACATCTTTGGTGAGAAAGTAAAAATCGTAGAAATGGAATCCGAAGCAGGCGCAGCAGGTGCGGTACACGGCTCTATTACAGCCGGTTCTTACACCTCCACCTTTACCGCTTCTCAGGGGCTGCTCTTGATGATTCCGAACATGTACAAATTAGCGGGAGAACAGACGCCGACCGTATTTCACGTAGCGGCAAGAGCGCTGGCAACCCACGCGCTGTCCATCTTCGGCGATCACTCCGACGTGATGGGCTGCCGCCAGACCGGCTTTGCCATGCTGGCGTCAAACAGCGTGCAGCAGGCGATGGATCTGGCTGCCGTAGCGCATCTTGCGACCATCGCGGGCAAACTGCCAATGCTCCACTTCTTTGACGGCTTCAGAACCTCCCACGAAAATCAGAAGATCGAAATCTGGGATTACGAAGACCTGAAAGAAATGGTAGATTGGGACGCAGTGAAGGCATTTAAGGCAAGATCCATTCACCCGATGCACCCGCACAGCATGGGCTCTGCGGAACAGCCGGAAACTTTCTTCCAGCATAGAGAAGCCTGCAACAGCGCTTATCTGGAAACTGCTGACTTAGTCAACGAATACATGGAAAAAGTCAACGCCAAAATTGGCACGAACTATAAACCATTCAACTATTACGGCGCACCTGATGCAGAAGAAATCATCGTAGCCATGGGCTCCGTCTGTGACGCAGCAGAAGAACTGGTGGACTACCTGATTGCAATGGGCAAGAAGGTCGGTATCATCGAAGTACATCTGTACAGACCGTTCTCCGTAAAATACCTGCTGAACGTTATGCCTGAAACGGTCAAGAAAATCGCTGTTTTAGACAGAACCAAAGAGCCGGGCGGCTTAGGCGAGCCTTTATTCTTAGATGTAGTTGCGGCACTGCGCGGCACCAGGTTTGAAAACTATCTGGTTGTGGGCGGTCGTTACGGCCTTGGTTCCAAGGATACACAGCCGGGTGATATTCTGGCAGTATACCAGAACCTGTGGGCAGATGAGCCGAAGAAGGAATTTACTATTTCCATCACCGACGATGTAACAGGCTTGTCTCTGCCGACCGTAGAAAACCCTGATGTAGCGCCAAAGGGCACCAAGGCTTGTAAGTTCTGGGGTCTGGGCGCAGACGGCACCGTAGGCGCCAACAAGAACTCCGTTAAGATCATCGGTGACCATACCGACAAGAAAGTACAGGCGTACTTCCAGTATGACTCCAAGAAATCCGGCGGTGTCACCATTTCTCACCTGCGTTTTGGGGATGAACCGATCAAGTCCACTTATTACGTAAAACAGGCGGACTTTGTCGCATGCCATAACGCCGCTTATCTCACACGCTACGAAATGGTACAGGACGTAAAACCGGGCGGATTCTTCCTCTTGAACTGCGTATGGAATGACGAGGAACTGGAAGAACACCTCCCTGCAACGGTAAAGAGATACATCGCGAAGAACAACATTCAGTTCTACACCTGCGACGCGGTTTCCATCGCCAAGGAAATCGGTCTGGGCGCGAGAAGAACTAACACCGTACTGCAGGCTGCATTCTTCAAGCTGGCTGATATCATTCCAATTGATGAAGCGGCAGGCTACATGAAGGATGCCATCAAGAAGACTTACGGCAAAAAGGGCGAAAACATCGTAAACATGAATATGGCTGCAGTAGACGCAGGGATTGAACATGTACATAAGGTAGAAGTACCTGCCGCATGGACAGACGCACCGGACGATGCGCCGGCTGCCGCTATGGTAGGCCGCAATCAGATGCACACTGACTACCTGAACAAAGTACTGGTTCCAACCAATACCCTGACAGGCGATGCAGTCCCTGTATCCACCTTCTTAGATACTGCAAACGGCATGATTCCGGCGGGTACAGCCGCCTTTGAAAAGAGAGGTATCGCAACGGACGTGCCGGTTTGGAACAAAGAGAACTGTATGCAGTGCAACTGGTGTTCCTATGTTTGTCCTCATGGCGTCATCAGACCGTTCGTACTGGATGAGACAGAAGTGGACGAAGTCAATGGTGACTACCTGGCGATGAAGGGCGTAAAGGGCAAGTTCTTTACCCTGGGCATTTCCGCACTGGACTGCACAGGCTGCGGTTCCTGCGCACAGGTTTGCCCGGCGAGAAAGAAGGCGCTGGAAATGACCCCTGCAGAAGACGATGTGGTACTGCCTTCTCAGGAAAAATATAATTATCTGTTCAGCGAAGTGACGGAAAAAGAAGTGCCTTTCAAGGAAAATACCGTAAAAGGCTCCCAGTTTAAGCAGCCGCTCCTTGAATTTTCCGGCGCTTGTCCGGGCTGCGGTGAATCTCCATATGCCAAACTAGTGACGCAGCTATTCGGTGACAGAATGTTTATCGCAAACGCCACAGGCTGTTCCTCCATCTGGGGCTGCAGCGCACCGAGTACTCCTTACACCGTAAACAAAGAAGGCAGAGGTCCGGCATGGGCAAACTCCCTCTTTGAAGATAATGCTGAGTTTGGTCTTGGTATGGCAGTTTCCATGCAGGCGAGAAGAAACGAACTGAAATCCGCAGCGGAAAGACTGGCGGACGTGGTAGGCGTGCCTGCAAAAGCCTGGGTTGCTTCCATGCACGACCCTGCGGCAGCGGAAGAGACAGGAAAGATTCTGCTTGCAGAATGTGAAAAACTGGCGGGCAGCAACGAAGACGCCAAATACGTAGTAGACAATCGGGATATGCTGATAAAACCTTCTATGTGGATTTTCGGCGGCGACGGCTGGGCATATGACATCGGCTACGGCGGTCTGGATCACGTGCTGGCGTCCGGCGAAAACGTAAACGTCATGGTATTTGATACAGAAGTTTACTCCAACACCGGCGGACAGTCCTCCAAGGCTACTCCAATTGGGGCAGTTGCAAAATTCGCAGCTTCCGGTAAGAATGTGAAGAAAAAAGACCTGGCACAGATTGCTATGGCTTACGGCTACGTCTATGTAGCACAGATTGCCATGGGCGCAAACCCGGAACAGGCATTAAAGGCAATCCGAGAAGCAGAAAGCTATGACGGACCTTCCCTGATCATCGCGTACGCACCTTGTATCAACCAGGGGTTGAAAGTCGGCATGAACAAGTCCATGTTAGAAATGAAGAACGCAGTGAGAGCTGGTTACTGGAATCTGCTCAGATTCAATCCGAACCTGGCAGCAGAAGGCAAGAATCCTCTGTCTATCGACAGCGGTGCACCTTCCGAAAGCTACAGAGACTTCTTAATGAGCGAAGTTCGTTACAACTCCTTACAGCTGAAATTCCCTGAAAGAGCAGAAGAACTCTTCAGAAAGTCAGAAGAAATGGCGATGGAAAGATACGCACATCTGCTCAATCAGAAGAAGAGCTACGATAATTAAGGAAGGAGGATGTAGAATGAAACTGTTTGAAGTAACTTATAAAAGAAGGCTCAATGACAACATGGTATGGCTGAAAATTTACGCACCGCTGGTTGCCAGAAAGGCAAGACCGGGTCAGTTCATCATCCTTCGGACGGATGAATACGGTGAGCGAATCCCGCTCACCATGGCAGGTCATAACGAAGAAGACGGCACCATCGATTTGATTTACGCAGCAGTGGGCAGAACCACCATGCTGATGGATCAGCTGGAAGTAGGCGACTGCTTTGCAGATATCGTAGGTCCGCTGGGCAAACCGACCCATATGGACGGTCTGAAAAGAGTCTGCGTCGTCGGCGGCGGTACAGGAAACGCGCTGGCTTATCCGCTGGCTTGCGGCATGCATGACCACGGCGTGGAAACTGTGATGATCGAAGGGTTCAAAACCAAAGATCTGGTCATTTTGGAAGACGAATTCAGAGCAGGGGTTGATGAACTTTACGTGATGACTGACGATGGTTCCTACGGCGAAAAAGGGTTCACCACCGCAAAGCTGGAAGAACTGATTCAGGCAGGCGAAAAATTTGACGAAGTCATCGCGGTAGGTCCGCCGATGATGATGAAATTCACCTGCCAGATTGCAGAAAAATACGGGATTCATTCCGTTGCATCTCTGACCGCTTATATGATCGACGGAACCGGCATGTGCGGCGGCTGCCGCTGCAATATCGGCGGAGAAGATAAATTTGTCTGCGTAGACGGTCCGGAATTTGACGGCGCCCTGGTTGACTGGGATGAGCTGATTCAAAGAAGCGCCTACTATTCTGCGCAGGAAGCAGAAGACAGAGCCCATGTGTGCCGCTTGACAGGAGGTGTTCGTTACCATGATTAATTTAGTAAGAGAAAAGAACCCGATGCCGGAACAGGCGCCGGATGTGCGTAACAAGAACTTCCTGGAAGTTTCTTCCGGCTATACAGAAGAAATGGCGATCAATGAAGCGATGCGTTGTCTCAAATGCCGCAAAAAGCCTTGCATGAGCGGATGCCCTGTCATGGTCAAGATTCCTGATTTTATCGCGAAGATTGCCGAAGGGGAATTTGAGGAAAGCTATCAGATTATTAGCGAAACCAGCAGCCTGCCTGCTATCTGCGGTCGTGTATGTCCGCAGGAAAACCAGTGCGAAGGAAGGTGCGTACACGGTATCAAGGGCGAACCGGTTGCCATCGGTCGTCTGGAACGGTTTGCGGCTGACTGGCATGCAGAACACTATGGCGATGAAGAAATCAAACCGGCGGAAAGCAACGGTCACAAAGTGGCTGTCATCGGTGCAGGTCCTGCAGGTCTTGCCTGCGCAGGCGACCTGATTAACAAGGGCTACGAAGTAACTGTTTACGAAAGTTTACATAAGACCGGCGGCGTACTGGTTTACGGTATCCCGCAGTTCCGTCTGCCGAAGGAAATCGTAGCAGCGGAAGTTGCCAAGCTGGAAGCAAAGGGTGTAAAATTTGTAACCAACGCCATTGTAGGTCGCGCTATCACCGTAGATGAACTGATGAAAGAAGAAGGCTTTGAATCTGTGTTTATCGGCACAGGGGCGGGACTGCCGTCTTTCATGAAGATTCCTGGAGAAAACCTGCTGGGCGTATGCTCCGCCAACGAATATCTGACTCGTATCAATCTGATGAAGGCTTACCTGCCTGAATACGATACACCGATTCAGCACGCTGATAAGATTGCGGTCGTAGGCGGCGGTAATGTAGCCATGGACGCTGCAAGATGTGCAAAGCGTATGGGCGCCAGCGAAGTATATATCATCTACCGTCGTAGTATGGATGAACTGCCTGCAAGAGCAGAAGAAGTACATCATGCCATGGAAGAAGGTATCATCTTCAAATTGCTCACAAACCCTGTGGAAATCAAAGGCGATGAGGGCGGTCATGTGACCGGCATCGAATGTGTCAACATGGAGCTGGGCGAACCAGATGCTTCCGGACGCCGCAGACCTGTAGTGGTCGAAGGTTCCAATCACGTTGTGCCAGTGGATATGGTCATCATGTCCATCGGTACGAAGCTGAATACCCTGATTCTGGATACCACAGAAGAACTTGCAGCAAACGAGAGAGGCGGCATCGGCGCAGATGCGAGCGCTGCCACAAACCGTCCGGGCATCTTTGCAGGAGGCGATGCTGTCACAGGCGCAGCGACCGTTATCAAAGCTATGGGCGCGGGCAAAACTGCCGCAGCAGGGATTGACGAGTATTTGAGTAAATAATAATTGCTAAAATAAGAGCGGAGTATGGAAACATACTTCGCTTTTTTTCTTGGCAGAGAGTCGTCATTTTATGGCGAGAAAGCTACAAAGGAATTTTCGAAAGTAGAAAACTTTATAGGAATTAGAGGGTGCAGCTACTGGATTTTTAAAGGAGACTCTGTTAAAATAAACTTTATGAAAAAGATTATGATTGCAGCCGCAAAGGCGGACGTAGAAGAATACAAGGATTATATAAAAGCCTTTGAAGATTTAGGAACAGAACCTTTTCTCTCACTATCAGAAGAAGACGCCAAAGAGGCGGACGCGCTGGTGCTGCCCGGCAGCAGGCAGGATATGAATCCGAAACTTTGGGGAGAGGAGGATCAGTGCTCCAATGATATCAACGATGCGCTGGATAGCGCCCAGCTGGCACTGATGGATTTTGCCATAGAAAAGGAACTTCCTGTACTGGGTATCTGCAGAGGGATGCAGTTCATCAATGTGTATTTTGGCGGTTCGCTGATACAAGATTTGCCATGTGCAGAAGCGCACAAAAGAAAAGAACCGGAGTGTTATCACAGTGTAACCCATGTCCAGGGAACTTTGATGCCTGCGCTCTTTGGAGAATGTAGTTTTGTCAATACGCGTCATCATCAGGGGGTAGGGAGGATTGGCAACGATTTGCAGGTAGTTTCATTTTGGAATGACGGGGAGGACACCGTGGTGGAGGCCATCGAAGTGACTGGGAGTAATGGGAAAATTCTGGGCGTGCAGTGGCACCCCGAGAAGATGTATTTATACGGAGATAAGGAAAGCCGGGAAGATGGCATGAAGCTGCTCAAAGTCTGGCTGGGAAAGGAAGAAGCACTATGATTCGAATCGTTACGGACAGCATTACCACCCTGCAGGTGGATGCCATTGTCAATGCAGCAAATAACGCCCTCCTTGGCGGCGGCGGGGTAGACGGCGCCATTCACAGAGCGGCAGGTCCCGGTCTTTTAGAAGAATGCAGAACGCTGCACGGCTGCGAAACCGGAGACGCCAAGGTGACAAAGGGCTACAACCTGCCAGCAAAATATGTGATTCATACGGTGGGGCCAGTTTACCGGGGCGGTAGTGTAGGTGAGGCGCAAAAGCTGGAAAGCTGTTATCTGCGTAGTCTTGCAGAAGCAGAAAAACTGGGCTGTAGAAGTATCGCTTTTCCGGCAATCAGCACCGGCGTTTACGGGTATCCAAAAGGTGAGGCGGCAGAAATCGCAGTGGGTGCGGTAAAGGACTACCTTGAAAGCCATCCGGATTGCTGCATCGAAGATGTGCAGATGGTATGCTTCGATGGACAGACGGTAGATATCTATAGAAATATTCTTTCGGGCTTATGAAAAAGCAACACAAAAACGATATTTTTTTGTGGACGGGCTACAAAAAATCATTGCAAGACATCCTTTGTTGTAATATAATAAAAAAGATTGTTGATTATGGAGGAAAATGTAGAGATGGGAATAAAAGTAGCAAAATTCGGCGGCTCTTCGGTTGCTGATGGAATCCAGCTGATGAAGACGAAACAAATCATTGCAGCGGACCCTGACCGGAAATATATTATCGTATCGGCGCCGGGTAAACGCTTTGATGGAGATAATAAAATTACAGATCTTTTGTATCTGTGTAAGACACATATGGAACATAATCTGCCCTATGAACAGGTTTTTCAGGTGATTACGGACAGATTTATGGCGGTGCAGCTGAATTTGGGGGTCGATGTAGACCTGCAGTGTCACTTCGACAAAATCAAAGAGAATTTGAAAAAAGGCTGTTCTGCAGATTACATTGCAAGCCGCGGTGAATATCTCAATGCAGTGCTGATTGCGGCGTTCTTGGGGTATGATTTTGTTGATGCAGAGGGGCTGATTCTCTTTGACAATAAGGGCAGACTGATGCAGGATGCAACAGATGAAGCGCTGCGCACAGAACTTGCAAAACACGAGAGAGCGGTACTGCCAGGTTTTTATGGTAGCAATGCACAGGATGGCAAGGTGCGGACGTTTTCCAGAGGTGGTTCGGATATTACTGGGTCACTGGTTGCAAGAGCAGTGGGCGCAGATATCTATGAGAACTGGACGGACGTGTCCGGTTTTCTGATGGCAGATCCGCGGATTGTCAAAGACCCGAAACCGATCCACAAGATTTCTTATAAGGAGCTGCGGGAACTCTCTTATATGGGAGCGTCGGTGCTGCATGAAGACGCGATTTATCCGGCTAGAATTGCCAACATTCCGATTAATATCAGAAATACCAATTTGCCGGAAGATCCAGGCACCATTATTACGGCGGAACACGACGAAAGCAATACCAATGTTGTAACAGGGATTGCAGGCAGCAAAGACTTTACGGTTATTGCGATTTATAAGAATATGCTCAGCAGCGAACGTGGCTTTGTTAGAAGAATTCTTGCCATTTTAGAGGATATGGATATTAATTTTGAGCATCTGCCAAGCGGCATCGATACTGTTTCTGTTGTCGTTTCCAACAAGAGTTTGGATGGACGACTGGATGAGCTTTTGGATGCGTTCCATAAACAGCTAGACCCTGACCATATGGAAACCTTTGAGGACATCGCCCTCATTGCTACAGTAGGTCACGGCATGAGCAGCAGAAGCGGCGTATCAGCGGCACTGTTTACCGCCCTCGCAGAAGCGGAGGTCAACATCAGAATGATCGACCAGGGCTCCAGTGAAATGAACATCATCGTCGGTGTGCAGAATCGTGACTTTGATACGGCAATCCGTGCCATCTATCAGGCATTTGTATAACGAATAACGATTTAGAAAACGACAGGGCGCAGGATCGTCAGCGGAAAGGACGGAGCGCCTTGTTTTTTGTTGTCAAAACCTCGTGCTGTGTCCGGTTGTGCAAATCAGTTTCAAAACCGGTTTTTTGCACAACTTAACGCACTGGAGGTTGTGCAAATCTGGCTTATCTTTTGCCTTTTGCACAACCTGTTTCTTTTTTGGTGACATCATTTCGCCAGGAAGTTGTGCAAAATCAAATTATTTTATTATGCATGCACAACTGGGGTGAGAGAAACAGGCGGACAAGCAGAATTTTAACGAGACAGAGTTGTGCAAAGAAACGAATCTTTATCGGATTTGCACAACTTTGCAGTAGCGTAGTTGTGCATTCGGTGTATAAAAGCATGGATTTGCACAACTCCGCAGCTTCAACGGATCTACAGCGGGCATTTTTGAAGCAGGTGGCAGGATTTTCGAGGCATTTTGCTTGCAAAGATCCTGTTGACAGGCATAAAATTTCGTGATAGAATAATTAACAACGTTAACTATTTCTTGAAGCAAGTTTGAAACAGGAGAACCAATCATGAGAGAGGAACAGAAAACTTTTTTTGATATCATGCATTCTTTTCGGAAATTGAATCTTTCCAGCATGCTGCCGGGTATCAGTCACGGAGAATTTGGTGTGCTGAAGATGATACAGCATTGTCAAAGGGGCAGCGGAACCGACCAAGGGGGGGTGAAAGTCTCTCTGATTGTGAAAGAAATGCATCTGCCGCCGCCTGCCATTTCCAGAGCATTGCGTATGCTGGAGGAAAAAGAATTGGTGCTGCGTGATGTGGATAAGAAAGACCGGCGTAATACCTTTGTTAAGGTGACGGAGAAAGGGGCAGCGTGCATTGCAGAAGCAGACTGCATTATGGAAGAATTCTCTGATGCAGTGTTTGGCAATTTGGGGGCGGACACCATGCAAAAACTCAACGACTACCTGCAGAAGTTTGTGGAAACTTCCAAGATAGAAATAGAAAAACGAAAGTATAATGAAAAGAAGGGGGAAGGATTGAAGTGAAACTTCCTCTGCCATCTCTAAAAGTGTGTCATATCCTGTATCAATAAATAA
>CANBFZ010000028.1 GCA_947367725.1 uncultured Eubacterium sp. | reverse complement strand
CGGCGGGCTTCTTTGGATGATCCTGGCGGTACCGCTGGCCGGGATTATCAAAGTACTGCTTACAAAATGGGCGTTGACACAGTGACAAAAAGCCAGCCCTCCCCCATGGCTTTTGGGGAGGGCTGGCTTTTCTATAAGTTTTGGAAGGATTCACAAAACAGACTAACGCTTGTTGCTTCTTCTCCAGATTCTCTGTGCTTCGGCAGCTTGAATCAGGTCTTCACGGCAATCAGGATGTGCAATGTTGATAATGGCTTCTGCTCTCTGCCAAGTTGCTTTGCCCGGAAGTACCGCTACACCATACTCTGTTACCATATAAGGCGCCTGGGTTCTCGGTGTTGTAATCACATCACCCTGGGTGAATTTCGGGAAGATGTTGGAATGACGGTTTCCTTCTTTATCTACACGGCTGGAAGGGAATGCCAGGAATGCTTTTCCGCCAGGGCATTCCAGTCCGCCAGTTACAAAGTCAAGCTGTCCGCCAGTTCCGCTGATATGCCGCGTGCCTGCTGTTTCGGAGCAGACCTGACCATATAGGTCCATAGAAATGCAGCTGTTGATAGAAACGAATTTTTCGTGTTCTCTCAATACGGCAGGGTCATTCACATATGCCATCGGCGCAGAAACGATCATCTGGTTTTCATTTAGGAAATCATACAATTCTCTGGAACCGCTGCAGATAGAAAATACGCCTTTGCCTTTGTCAATGTTCTTTCTTCTGTCGGTCATCTTGCCGGATTGATATAATTTCAGATACCCGTTAGACATCAGTTCTGTGTGCATACCCAAATCTTTCAGATCAGAATCTGCAATCAACATACCTAAGCAGTCCGGCATGCCGCCGATTCCAAGCTGCAGCGTAATGCCGTCTTCCAGATACGGGAAGATATATTCCGCAATCTGCCGGTCGATGTCAGAAGCCTTACCCACTGGTGTAGTTGCAATCTCTGCATCGGACTCTACCACATAATCAACCTGAGAAATATGAATATGATCGGTACATTTGCCGTAAATTTTCGGCATATTCGGATTCACTTCTAAAATAATGGTCTTTGCCTGTTCCAGCATCTCCTGCAGACAGCAGTTGGTCAGACCATAGTTAAAGTTGCCGTATTCGTCCATCGGTGTTACGGTAATCATCGCAACATCAACTGGTGCAAAGCCTTTGGTATAATATCTGCCGCAGTGTCTGAACAGCATCGGGGAATAATAGGCTCTGCCCTGATCGCAGTATTTACGATCGAGAGCGGAAGTGTGCCATAAGTTGTAAGTAAAAGATTCCTGATTCGGATCCTGCTCTACAACCTGCACCGGCTTCATGCTGATGGCATGTCTGAGTTTCACATCTTTGAGTTCTCCAGTTCTGCCTGCCAGCGCTGCATCCAGTGCAGTAGGGAAAGAACATGTCTGGCTGTAATCTACCCAGTCTCCATCCTTTACAACTTTTACTGCTTCTTCAGCGGTGCGCAGTTTGGCACGATATGCATCATAAACGCTCATAATTATGTGTTCCTTTCTCATTTTCATATGTTCCTGTAATCAAGATTGCGGAAAATCCGCTTACTATATATTATAACAAAAACTGTATTAAAATCAATACAGTTTCCGAAAATTGTCAAAAAAAAATCAATTTTTCGTTAAATTTTTATCAATATTTATAGTTCTATTTCTTCTTTCTGCGCAGCCTCTTCCCCTTCCCTATGATTGACGATGAAAATACCCGTGCAGACAAGCAGTAACGCAACAATACTCTGCTTCCATGGCATCTGTCCGCCTTCCTCCAAGAGCAGTGCTGATAGAAGTACCCCGAAAACCGGCGTCATAAAACCGAAAATAGTTACTTTGGATACAGGATTATACCGAAGCAGTATGCCCCAAACCGTATACGCTACTGCAGAAATCAGCGCCATATAAAGCAACATCAAATATGCTGCCGGTGTGTTGACAGAAAGACGCCCTCCAGCTGCAATCGCAGCGACGGTCATAATCACGCCGCCCAATATAAACTGGTAACCGCTAAGTACGACTGGGCTTTCCGCTGCAGAATAGCGTTTCATAAGCACTGACGAAAAAGCATATGATACACAGGCAATGAGCAAAAATCCTTCCCCGTAAAAGGAAAAACCGCCATCCAGGCTTTCTGCTCCATTTAGATTGACCAATATCACGCCAGCAAATCCAATGATGCAGCCGGCGCCTTTGGCTCGCGTTAGCTTCTCCTGATGAAAGAGAAGCGCTGCAATCAAAATCGACAGAAACACGTGAGCGCCCTCAATGATGGAACCCTTGACCCCTGTCGTATGGGCAAGCCCCACATAAAAGAAGAAATATTGAATCACCGTTTGACACATGGAGATTTTTACCACCATGCCCCAGGTATTCTTTTTCGGAAACAGAAAGGTTCGCTGCGTGAGACTGCTGATCAGTACTACCAAGATGCCTGCAAGTGTAAATCGAATCCCCGCAAAGAGAATCTGCGACCAGATATCTGTACTTTCTACAGAAAAAAGCCGATAGCCAATTTTAATGCACGGAAAAGCGCTGCCCCACAGGAAGCAGCAAAGCAGCGCAAGCAGGCATACGATGCCTGTTTTTTGTAAATATAATTCTTTTTTCATTTAAACTTCACTCCGACGAAAAGGAATAAAACGACCTAGTCTGTCATTGACGACAACGCCGTGATCCATGGCAATTTGGCCACCCAGGATCACATAATCAATCCCCTGCGGCTGCACATGAATCTCTTCATAGGTTGCTCCGTCTATTATAGTCTTTTCGTCGAAAATAGTCAAATCGCAGTCGGCACCCAGCTCAATTCTTCCTTTCCCAGAAAGAGACAGCCGATCAGCCGGCTTTATCGTCATTTTAGAAAGGGCGTCCAGAAGAGACAGCGCCTGTTCCTCTCTTACATATTTTCCCAGAACCCTTGGAAAGGTGCCAGATGCCCGCGGATGCCCATCGCCGCCAAAGAGAATACCGTCGCTGCCGATCATGCCGTGCTTGTCACAGATTGCGGCTCTGATTTCATCTTCATTCATAATAAAACCCACTGCCAGCATATCTGGATATTTGGTTCTGGCTTCTTCCAAAATTTCTTCTGTACAAAACACATTTTTATAAGGTTCTTTCGTCAGCATAATCGTGCCGATATCTTCACACCACTGATCCAAACTTTCCTTTTCAAAGACTTCACTGCCAATTAGCGTCGAAAAGGCATTGTAAGGATATGTGTCAAAGTCCAGCAGCGGATTTTCTGCAATCATCTCATCAATCAGCTGCAGAGATTCTGCCATCTGTCCCGTTGCAGCACAGCTGGACAGGTGAGAAATCTGAAACTTGACGCCGCTTTCCTTTGCCAGGCGGTTCATTTCCTCGATGGAGGCAATGGCACCAGTTCCTGATTCTCTAAAATGGGCAGAAGCCAAATACCCTTCATCGTCAAGAAGTGTCAAGGCTTCCAGGATATCCGCATCGGTCATGGCAGGATCATACTCAATGCCGAAAGAGATGCCAGAAGCACCTTCTTCCAGCTCTTCCTTTAAAAGCGTGAGCAACGCTCTTCGCTGGGCTGGACTTGCCGGTTCGTTATGTCCCATGCCAAGGAGATAACGCATCTGATTATATCCTGCAAACATGACCAGATTAACTGGGCTGCCCCCTAAATGATCCATCGACGTTTTCAGGTCGCAAAGACGCTGCTGCTGAATCCCGCAGTTCCCGCCGCAAGCAGTTGTAACGCCCATTTTCAACATCATATCACCAATGATATATTGTGGTGTTTCTCCGCGCAGATCATCTTCATGCATATGAATATCGATAAATCCCGGTGACACAATGCGGTCTGCCGCGTCAATGGTATGTCGGGCAGGCGGCATCTGCGTACCAATGTAAGTAATCATCCCCTTTTCTGCACCGATATTGCCAGTTTTCAGTTCCTCACATCGAAAGTCGGGATATCTGCCATTTATGATTAATACATCCAGCATCTTCAGTTCCCCTTTCTGTCTTTCATCTTTCCTACAATCATAATGACTGCGTACACCAGGGTAAACGTCAGCATCGCGCCATTGACAGTAGATACAAGGCTAAATCTGGCTTCTGCCATCAAGTATACCGCCATGGCGCCGCTGGCGCCGAGAATCAATCCATTTTTATGAAACCCGTAGCGCAGCAGCATCAAAAATGCCAGTAGTGCTAAAATCGCAGGTAAAAATGCTCTTACATACATCATGCCTTCTTCTCCTCAAATTCTGTTTTCAGCTTCTTTAAATTGTCTTTCTCTGCCAGCACTTTTATTACATGGCGGCAGATGATACCTGCACCGATTGCCAACGCTTCGTGGGCGCGGTCTGTCTTCATGGCGTCGGCAAATTCTCTGGTGTGAATCGCCACCCCTCGCTCCACCACTTGCAGGGTCGGATGAAATACTGGGCAGACAAAGCTGACATTGCCGCAATCGGAAGATCCAAAGAGTTCCTCAGGATTCCCGTTTAAGGTAAGTCCCATTTCCGCATAGGTTTCTGCAAGCAAGTCATTGCCAAAGGGTAAAATCAACAGATTGTCGTACATTTCTGCAGTTGCTTTTTTCTCCCAAGTGGTCTGCGTTGCAATGGCAGCGCCGGCGGCACAGTCATCAATCATCTTGTTAACCTGATTCAAATAAGGTCTGTCGAATCCGCGAATGTAAAGTTCTGCAGAAACTTCCTCCGGTACAATGTTCGGCGCTTCTCCCGGGTTTCTGATGATACCATGCATCTGAATATCCGGTTTCACATGCTGCCGCAGCATATCCAAACCATGGAAGAATAGCTGGCAAGCATTAAACGCATTGCGCCCTTCCCATGGTGCTGCTGACGCATGCGCCGCCTGTCCATGAAAATAATAGGTATAGGTGTCCAGTGCACGCAGCTTGGTATACACCTGATTGGCATCATACAGATGAATCATCATTGCCATATCGTAGCCATCGAAGGCACCGGCGCGGATCATCTTCGGCTTACCGCCGTTATACTCCTCGTCAGGCGTCCCGATGATATGAATATCCGCATCCAGATCCTCCTGCAGGGCAGAAAGTGCAAGCCCTGCCAGCAGACTAATCGAACCGCTGAGACAGTGTCCGCAGGCATGCCCCAATTCTGGCAGCGCATCGTATTCCGCCAGCAGCGCAATTTTATGTTTATGATGATTGGCACCAAAAACCGCTTTATACGCCGTATCCAGTCCCGCAAAAGGATGCAGTACCACGCCGCCGTTTTTTCTGAGCAGTGCTGTCATTTTCTCCACAGTTCGAAATTCCTGTCCGCCTGCCTCAGGGTGATCTGCCAAATCATCATTTAATGCAATCAGTTCTTGATGAAAGAGACCGATTCTTTCATCGGCCTCTCTCACAAGGGTTTCATATGATTTCATATTCTACCTCTTTATATTACACAGTATGTGCAAACCATGTTCTTGTTTCATTAGAACGGTCCCCACTGCATCAGATGTGCAATGACAACCAGAATAGCGCCTAGCAGATACTGCAGTCCAATTAACGGCAGAATCCATCTTGCCCATTTTTCCCAAGGAATTTTTGCCAAGGCAAGGGCAGCCATAAAGTAGCCGGACGTCGGCGTAAAGATATTAGAAATACCATCGCCAAGCTGGAATGCCAATGTTGCCGTCTGGCGAGTCACATCTACCATGTCAGCAAGCGGCGCCATAATTGGCATGGATACAGCAGCCTGACCAGAACCGGATGGAATGATAAAGTTCAGCAAGCACTGGAAGATGTACATACCAACTGCCGAAATAACGGAAGGCAGCTGCATCAAGATATTCGCTGTCGCGTGAAGCAGTGTATGAATAATATTGCCGTCTGTCAGTACGACCATGATCCCTCTGGCAAAACCGCAAACCAACGCTCCGCCGCAAATACCTGCCATACCATTGGAAATAGATTCGGCAAATTCATTGACAGACATGCCGCCAATGATCGCAGAAACAATCGCAAGGCCAAAGAAAAGTCCTGCAATTTCATTGAAATACCAGCCCCACTGAATGGTTCCGTAAGCCAGCAATACAATGGTAATCAAAAGTGCAACTAAAACCAGTTTCTGTCTGATGCCAAACGGATGCAGAGATTCATCCAGCTCCAGTTTGTCTTCTCGTTTCTGGTCTTCTTCGTACATTCTGGAAAGGGTTGGGTTCTTTTTGACTCTGCGTGCATAAATCATGACGAATGTGATCGTAACAATCACCATGGAAGCATACACAACGAGTCTGTATCCCAGTCCAGAAAACATCGGAAGTCCTGCAATGCTCTGGGCTACACCTTCCGTGTAAGCATTCATAAATGCACCGCCAAATCCTGCCGCTCCGCCGCAAAGTACAATAGCTGTACCTGTAATAGAGTCAAACCCTAGTGCAAGGCAAAGACTTACGCAGATTGGAATGTACGGAAGTAAGTCCTCTGCAGAACCGATGATCGCACCCATCAGGGAAAAGATAAACATCATAACGGGAATAATAAAGAGTTCTTTCCCTGCCAGTGCCTTAGAAACTTTTACAAGGCCGGCTTCAATCGCACCTGTATCCCCGATGACGCCAAAACATGCACCGAAGATAAAAATCAGAAATACGATATCAGCGGCGCCCAGCATGCCTCTGAACACAGCATTCATAGTGCCCATCAGATCCACTGGCGTCTGATCGATGTAACGGAAGGTATCCGGGTCTACTACTTCTCTGCCGTCTTCCAATACCATCATGTCATACGCACCTGCCGGAACAATGTAGGTGAGAATTGCACATAAAATAATCAGTCCTGTGAGCAGGGCATACACATGCGGCACCTGGAATTTCTTTTTCTTTTTTTCCATTCTTTTTCAACTCCTTCTTTATGAAATGAAATATAAAATATATTTTATATTATTATAACCTTCTTCGTCCCATCGGTATATATCATGTTTTAGATTTTTTGGTAAAAAACAGACTTTTGACAGAATATTAGAAATACATATCATATGCACATAAAACGCACCACTCTTCGACAGTTCCACCATAGCAGCAGAACAAAAAGAGAGCATACATTGATGTATGCTCTCTTTTTGTTCTTTGAACACTTGCTCCATGCCCCAGGCGATTGTTTCACTCCACGACATTGGACACAAGTGCGCTTGATTCAGCTGACTCTCACGAAAAGTTATCTCCAGATTCTGTTACCCACTGTAGAGTAATCAGAGAAGTATCTTACTCCGTCAATTTCTACATAAGCTCTTACTTTGTAATAGACTCGAGTACCTTTCTTGATCTTCCGAATAGACTTACTATGATTCAAGTAATTCTTTGTTGTCTTAGAAAGATATTTATAACCGGAGTTAGACTTCTTAGTAGAAACATATACTCTGTAACCGTCGATTGTAGAAGTGTCGCCTTTTACAGTCCAGTTTACTTTGATTTTCTTTCCCTTATACAGTTTCGTTGTTGCCTTAATCTTTAGAGATTTGACTGCTGCAATCACTTCTTCATCCGGAAGTGGACCTAATGGTGTATCAGGATCTTCGATATCTACTGGAGGCTCTGGCGTATCAGGATTTACCGGCTCAGTTGGACCGGAAGGTCCTGGATTACTCGGCGTGGTTGGTTGCTTCTTTACAACTTTGCCATTTTCGTCTAACTCGCGATCTTCCGGCAGATACTTCTGTACACCTTCACGCGCAGATTCGGAGAATGTACCACCGTTTACAGTAACATCTGCTTCATCATCCTTGACATGCCATGTCACATTTAACATACCGCCGTTTATGGTGACATTCGGCTTCATTGCAGAAACATTTCCATTTTTGTCCACGTACTTTTCTGCAATGATTTTTCCATTTATTGTGCCACCATAAATCTTTGTTTCCACAGCGGAAGGTGTATCTGTCCATGTGCTGGTCCAAACAGCGCCCTCGATCTTACCGCCATAAATTTCAGCGTAGCCCCAGTTCTGCACAGCAGATGCTGTATGCGTAGCTGTATCACCTGTTGCTTGAATTGTACCGCCATTAATTCTCAGTTTACCGTTATCATCATTTTTTACTGCAATAAATCCTTCCTGATACAATTTACCGCCATTAATCGTAAGGTTTCCGCCCTGATTGCAGATCAGAGAAGAGCCGTCCGGCAGTGTGCCAGTTTTATTGTATACTTCTCCACCTTCGATTTTCATTGTTCCAGAATTCAAGATCGTATAATAACCAAACGCGCCATTATCCGTACGCTGAATTTTTCCAGTCTTCGCTTTAGAAGAATCTCGAATCGTCAGATCTCCGTGATTATGAATTGTCGCTGTTTTTTTAGCAGTTCCGCCGTTCAGTGTATGACCGTTTAAATCCAATGTCAATTCTACACCCTCTGGAATTTCCAGCGTTGTATCCATATCTGTACCCATTACAACGTTTGCAGCAACACCAGACTCTGCCATTTTCTTCAGGTTTTCAGCCGAGTTGACGTAAACTGTATCTACTGTGCCAGCACTAATTTCACATTTTGCATCATAATTATTTTCTTTTTCAAGGTAAAGATGTTCCACCTTTGCACCTGCAGAAACAACCAGATTGCCTGGATTGTTTGACGCGTACGCATTGGCATTTACGAACACATTTGCCACTGTGCCACCGGAAATTTGACCTGTTGCATTGGCGCCAATCCACAGATCACAGCTGTACTGCAGTTTTCCATCCGCTGTATAAGCATCTCCGTTTGTATTATGTTCAATGGTGCCGCCAGTCATATTTACATGTGCAGTGCCTGTTGCATATACACCTGCCGCATAGCTATTCACAAAACCACCGAAAATTCTGGTTCCGTCTTCTATATTCAGTGTACCAGCCTTTGCATAGACTGCTCTGCACTGACTCCATGCATCAATCGTTACATTGCTTAACGTTAATTCACCGCCAAGCACTTTAACAACAGCATTTCCAGAAAAGCCGCCGCCCTCTACTGGTCTGATTCTATATTCGCCTTGTCCATCTATGATCAGTGCATCACCAGCTTTTACTTCTAATGGCGCCGTCAAATACACATCTTCAGTCAGTGTAATCACACCATTTACTGGCTCTGGCAATTCGTTTCCATCAATCATAGGATTCGACTCTGCAAAAGCCATCGCTGGCATAAATGCCATAACCATTACAACGCATAACAGTGAAGTGAATAGTTTCTTCATTTTTCTTCCTCCTTAATTTTTAACTTATTGATTCATAAAGCGCGAATTTGTACGCCAATCTCTTCAAGCGCCGCCCCATGTACTCAATCTTCTTAATACCTATTATACCTGCCTTCTCTAATCCCAGCAAGTACTTTTTCCTGGTTTTTCAATTTTTCTGCAAACTTCTCTCTACTTACACTAAATTGTTTATTTGCAGGACTACAAGAAAGTTTTCTTTCACTTTATAATTCGCATTATACAGATTAAAAGTTAGTTTTCTGTTATAATTTACAAATGTTCCCGATTTTTTCTGTCTGCTTGTTTCTGCAGATAGCTATCTCAAAAATTCTTCTAATAAATTTCTCTTATTTTTCTTTTCCAGGCTTTGTTTTATATCCATTCACACAATTTAGTATTTTTTATATTTTTTTAGGTATTATCTTTATATTTTTCATTCGTTATACATTTCAAAATGAATTTTATTACTATTTAAATTATTTTTATTCATTTTCATCTTGCTTTTCCACTGCAACTATGGTATATTACATCCATTGATTAATTTTTATTCACGATTATAAATATTTACATATTCGGAGGAACACACTATGGCAAAAGAAAAAATCGTCCTTGCCTATTCCGGCGGTCTGGACACATCCATCATCATCGCATGGCTGAAAGAACACTATGACTGCGAAGTCATTGCTGTTTGCTGCAATACTGGTCAAAAAGAGGATTTTGCGGCAATTGAACAGAAAGCTTATGCAACCGGTGCAGACAAAGCCTATATCTTAGACATTCAAGAAGAATTCATTACCGACTTTATCTATCCAACTTTAAAAGCCGACGCAATTTATGAAAACGACTATCTGCTTGGTACGTCTATGGCAAGGCCGCTACAGGCAAAGAAAATTGTTGAAATCGCAGAAAAGGAAGGCGCTTTTACCATTGCCCACGGTTGTACTGGAAAGGGCAACGATCAAGTTCGTTTTGAAACGACCATCCATGCCCTGAATCCCGCCATCAAAATCATCGCACCGTGGAGAATTTGGGAACTGCAGTCCCGCGAACAATGCATCGAATACGCCCATCAGCACAACATTCCGATTGCACAGACTGTAGAAAAAATTTATTCCAGAGACGAAAACATCTGGCACATCAGCCACGAAGGCGGCAATCTGGAAAACCCATGGAACGAGCATAAGCCTGACATCCACGTACTTTCAAAGACACCAGAAGATGCCCCTGACATACCTACTTATGTAGAAATTGATTTCGAACAGGGCATTCCTGTTGCAATCAACGGACAGTCTATGGCGCCAATCGAACTGTTGACGACGCTAAATCAGCTTGGCAGTGAAAACGGCGTCGGCACGATCGATATCATTGAAAATCGACTGGTAGGCATGAAATCCCGCGGCGTTTACGAAACGCCGGGCGGGACCATTTTATTCGCCGCACACAAAGACCTGGAAAAACTCATTTTGGACAGAGATACCCTGCAGTACCGCAACATTGTCTCTCAGAAATTTGCACAGCTGGTTTACGACGGTCTTTGGTTTACACCGCTCCGTGAAGCAATTTCTGCTTTCGTAGACGAAACTCAGAAATTAGTGACCGGTACAGTGAAAATGAAACTTTACAAAGGCACTGCCTGGCCTGTGGCAAGCAAATCTCCTTATTCCTTATATAATGAAGAGTTTGCTACATTTAGTGAAGATGAAGTTTACGAGCAGAGTGATGCAGAAGGGTTCATTCACCTCTTCTCCCTCCCGCTGAAAATCCGCGCCATTCAGAAGCAAAGTCTGGAAGGCGTGCCAGAAGCACAGAAAGCCCTTGGAAAAAAAGTGTTCAAAGGTGGTTCTTTTGTGGAATAACTTTACATCATATCTCACTTTTTTAATGTAATTTATTTTATAATTGTCTGTCATA
>CANBFZ010000027.1 GCA_947367725.1 uncultured Eubacterium sp. | reverse complement strand
GCGAACTGATGCGAGGTGCGCCTTACAGAGAAAAGACAACAGAGGATATGGACGTCGATGTCACAGGGCAGGATTTCAGCGACCTGTTCAGCGGAATGCCCCTTGCGGAAAGCATGCATGCGGTGCTGGACGGGAAAGAGGCGTCGGTGCGAAACCGTCTGTTCGAAATCAATCGAAGACCTTTCGACTGCAGTATTGTCAAGTGGAGTGCAGAAGAACTTTCAGAAGGAGGCGGCGTATTTCTATTGCTGCGGGATGCATCACATTTGGAATCTATGCTCAGTGATCGCAACGACATCATACAGCAGATAGAAGAACATAACACGGCGGCAGAAACCGCAGGGCTTGACTATCCAGAGGATGCGTT
Source organism: uncultured Eubacterium sp. (assembly GCA_947367725.1). Classification (GTDB taxonomy): domain Bacteria; phylum Bacillota; class Clostridia; order Peptostreptococcales; family Anaerovoracaceae; genus Senimuribacter. The sequence goes on along the minus strand of CANBFZ010000027.1, from coordinate 10,996 downwards.
TTCAGGGTTTGCCGGAAAGAGTGTCAAAGCGCGAGAAGTGAAATATCTGGCGTGGAAAGCTGCCAACAGCCGGTTTAATGTGATTCTCACCGGAGAGAGCGGCACGGGGAAATCAAAACTGGCGCGGGAAATTCACAACATCGGCATGCCGCAGGCGCCTTTTGTGGAAGTGAATTGCAACGCAATTGCGCCGACACTTTTTGAAAGTGAATTGTTCGGCTATGTAGGCGGCGCTTTCACTGGTGCAAAGAACGAGGGGAAGATCGGTTTCTTTGAGGCTGCCAACCAAGGAACGATTTTTCTGGATGAAATCGGTGAAATTCCGCTGGACATTCAGGTGAAGCTGCTGCATGTGCTCCAGAACAAAACCATTTACCGGGTGGGTTCCTCTAAACCCATCAAGGTGGATGTGCGGGTCATTGCTGCGACCAACAGAAATCTGGAGGAAGAGGTGGCACAGGGGCGGTTTCGGCAGGACCTATTTTACCGAATTAATGTGTTTCCCATTGAAATTCCACCGCTTAGGGAACGTAAGGCGGATTTATATTTGCTGATCAATCAGCTTTTGGGGCAGATTTGCGAAATGTACGGACTGCCACAGAAACAGTTTTCTGGGGAGGCGCTGCAGAAGCTAATCTCCTATAACTGGCCAGGTAACGTGCGCGAACTGGAAAATGCCATAGAGCGCGCCATTACCTTGTGTGAGTCCAATATTATTTATTCGGAGCATTTGCGCATCGGCAAAGGTAATATTCCGGTGACCATGAAAGAGATGCTGGCGAAAGAGGAAGCCCGCATTTTGGAAATGACCTTGCTGAAGTATAACGGGGATAAACAGGCAGCTATGGAAGAACTGGATATGTCCAGAACTGTATTTTACGACAAACTAAAGAGATATCATATAAAATATTAACGGAGGAAGTAAGTATGAAGATTTTTATTTCAGCAGATTTAGAAGGCATCAATGGGATTGCAGCGCCAGAAGACGTAGAAGAGGTGGGCGCTGGGTATCAGCAGGCGCGCATTTTTATGACGGAAGAAGTCAATGCAGTGATAGACGGCGCTTTTGCAGGCGGTGCGACAGAAGTTGTCGTCTGTGATTCGCATAACATTTCTCAAAATATCAAGATGGAACTTCTGGATGAAAGAGCGCAGCTTTTGCGCGGCGATACACGCAGAAACTCCATGGTGCATGGTCTGGATGCATCGTTCGACGGGTTGATTCTGGTAGGATATCACGCCAAATTCGGAACACAACATGCAATTTTAGACCATACCTTTAATCCGACTACCATTCGGGATTTATCGGTAGCGGGTGTCAGTGTGGGAGAACTGGGCATGAACGCCCTTTTTGCTGCAGAAAAAGGCGTGCCGCTTCTGATGGCAACTGGGGATCAGGCGCTTTCTGCTGAGGCAAAAGCCTTTGATCCAGAGGTAGAAACTGTGATTGTGAAGTACGCGGAGGGCAGATTCTGTGCAAACTGTCTGCCGAGAACGACGACGCAGCGCATGCTGCGCGATACGGCAGAAAAAGCAGTGCGTGCGGCAAAGGAAAGAAAACCAGTAGCCGTACCTGCAAATCCGGAAATGAAAGTCACCTTTCAGCAGGTCAATCTGGCTGACGGCGCTATGCGTGTACCGGGGACAAAACGAATCGATTCGATGACAGTAGGCATCGGCGCTGAAAATATGGATGCGTTGATGGCGCTGCGGCAGATTGTGTTTGGCGCTGGTAGTGACTTCTACAATCCGCTTTTCTAAGCGGGGCACAAGCGTAAGCTCGCAGCTTTTACGCCAAGTGTGAACAGGCCGTTCTCCGATTTGGAATCCTGTTTGCGTTTGGAAAACGTTGCTGTAATAAAAGAAAAAGCGTTTCCGAAAAAGAATAGAGCAACGGAAACGCTTTTTTCGTGGGCAAGTTTATTCGCCGATATAAACCCGCGGCGGTCTTGCGGTCAGGCGGGCGATGATATCATTTTTGTTCGTGCCTGCAAGGGAGGCTGCTTCTTCGATGGTCATGGAACCATCGTGGCCGTCTCCGTAGATGATGGCTTCTGTGCCGCAGCATACATCTGGAACGTCGGTCACATCCGCCATGCACTGATCCATGCAGATGACGCCGACGATCGGCGCTTTTACGCCATTGATGATGACATATCCCTTCTCTCTGAGATTGCGCGGATAGCCGTCCGCATAGCCGAACGGCAGGGTGGCAATGATGCTGTCCCGCTTTGCTTTCCAAAGATAGTCGTAGCTGAGTCCCTCTCCTGCTGCAACTTGGTGCAGCTGAGAAATTGCTGTTTGAAATGTCAGTGCCTGAACCACAGGCAGGTCGCCGAACTGAGCGCTCTTCATGCCGTAGAGCAAGGCGCCAGGTCGAACGAGATTCATTCTGTAGCGGGGATAGTCTACACAGGCAATACTATCTGCAATATGCTGATAGCGAAAACGGCAGCCAAGCCCCTCCAGCTTCTGGACAAAGTGGAGAAACTGCTGATACTGGATTTCGTCAGCTTCTGTGCCTGCCAGGGCAAGATGGCTGAAGATGCCTTCTACGCAGAGATGGGCCACATTGAACATGCGGCAGATTTCTGCTGCGAACGCATCAGAAGGGGCTTTTCCCAGACGGTGAAAACCTGTATCTACTTTGATATGGACGCGGGCATTTTTCTGCAGGGAAGCAGCCAGGGAACCCAGCATTTCTGCCTGTTCGATGGACCAGATGGTCTGTATGATATCCCGCGCTACAACGTGATGCAGAAGCCGGTTCGGCGTATGCCCCATGATCAGCACCGGATAATCCGGATACGCGTCTTTCAGCTCCAGCGCTTCTGTAAGGGTGGCGACAGCCAGGGCTGCTGCGCCGTTTTTTATCAAAGTTGGTGCGATGGCGAGAGCGCCGTGACCGTAGCCGTTGGCTTTGATCACGGGCATAACCTCTGTTTGTGGTCCAACCATTTCGCGAATTTTTGACATGTTATAGGCGATTTTTCCAAGGTCTACGACAATCTTGGTGTCGCGCAGAATTTCTGGTGTGGCATTTACCATGTTTTTTCTTCCTCCTTTAGGATGTGCAGTACAGAAGCGACTTGGGTGAGTATCCCGGTGCGGATGCAGGATTCATCTGGACAGAACAGCTCGCTGTGAATCGGGTAGGCGTCTGTTTCGCCGGGTTTTCTACAGCCGATGTTATAGTAGAGTCCGCGGCTTTCATGGCAGAAAAACGCAAAATCGTCAGCACCAAGGCTTGGCTTTACCGTCAGTTTGACGTGTGTATCGCCCAGCACTGCTTTGGCGGTTTTCATGACGATGTCAAACAACTTCGGATCATTTTCCAAGGTGGGATAACTGCCAGAAAAGCTTATGCTACAGGAAGCACCGTAAGCAGCAGCGGTGCTTTTGCAAAGGTCTGTCAGATAGGTTTTTAATTTGTCCATGTTTCTCATATCTAAGGCGCGCATGGTGCCGGAGAAGACGGCTTCGCCGGATACGATATTTTCTTTGGTACCGCTGTTGAATTTTCCCACAGTAATCAGCACGGATTCTGCCGGGTCAATTCTTCTTGTGATGATGGACTGCAGACTGGAAACCATGGTGCAGGCAGGCAGCAGTGCATCGATCCCGTCATTGGGATGGGCGCCGTGACAGGCTTTTCCTGTGACAACGACGGTGAACTCGCAGCAAGCGGCATTCATCGCACCTGGAATCAGTTCAACGCTGCCCGCATCGGTGGACGAATCTACGTGAAGTCCCAGCACGCTGGAAATCGCCGGCGATGTCAGACAGCCTGCTTCGATCATCTGCCTTGCGCCGCCGATGGTTTCTTCTGAAGGCTGGAAGAATAAGCGGACCGAACCGGGCAGATCGTCTTTCATTTCGTTTAAAATTTTTGCTGCGCCCAGCAGGATTGCTGTGTGAATATCATGACCACAGGCGTGCATAATATTAGGATTTTTCGATTTAAATGGGATTTCAACCTTTTCTTCTATGGGCAGGGCGTCCATGTCAGCCCGTAGTCCCACACCGTGGGCGCGGTTTTTTCCATAGATCACGGCGCTGATGCCGTGGCCTGCAATATCCTTTTCGTAAGGGATGCCTAAAAGATCCAGCTGCTGGCAGATAAAGCGGCTGGTTTCGCATTCTTCCTCGGAAAGTTCTGGGTACATATGTAGATGACGGCGCATAGAAACGACCGTATCATAAACGGCATCTACTTTATTTTTGATTTCTTCTATGGTATAATTCATGAAAACCTCCGTTGTCAATGTTCTGTTCTACTACTAATGTAATGCAAGACTTGTGCCGATATGTAAAAGTGGCACAATATTTGCTTTTAATATAGCATATCATAGATACAAAATGGAGGATGAAAAAATGAGAATTATAGATATGCACTGTGATACTTTGCTGGAGGCGTGGAGAAGACCGGAACTGAATTTTTATGATGGAGATCTTTCCATCAACCTGAAACTGCTGAAAGAAAATGATTGCCTGGCACAGTTTTTTGCTATGTACATTTCCAGAAGCGAAATGGAAACCATGGATTCCTATGAGATTATTAAAAGCATGTATGCCCGTTACAAAGCAATCATGGAAGCAAATAAAGCCCATATCAGACCGGTGTATTGTGTAAGTGATATCCTGAAAAACCAGGAAGAGGACGTGCTTTCTTCTCTTTTAACCATTGAAGACGGCGTATTTCTGGATGGAAAGATGGAACGGCTCCACGAAGTATATGACATGGGCGTCAGATTGGTTACGCTGCTTTGGAACTATGAGAATTCTGTCGGCTATCCGAGCAGCGATACGCAAGAGGAACACCTGCGCGGACTGAAACCGTTTGGTATTGAGGTGGTAGAAGAAATGAACCGTTTGGGTATGATCATCGATACGTCACACCTGTCCGAGGGCGGATTCTATGATGTAGCAAAATACAGCAAAAAACCATTTGTCGCTTCTCATTCCTGTGCCAGAGCTTTGTGCGGGCACAGAAGAAATTTGACCGATGATCAGCTGAAAACCCTGGGTAATGCAGGCGGCATGGTCGGCGTCAACTTTAACGGACCGTTCCTGAAAGACGATGAAGAAGCACCGAAAATTGACTGGGTTGTGGAACACCTTTTGTATATGAAAGATAAGGCAGGGATTGAAGCCATCGGCTTCGGCTCTGATTTTGACGGCATTGAGGACAACGGAGAACTGGTCAACTATGCAGGCTTCGGCAGACTCATCGGCGCTATGGGAAAACATTTTACAGATGATGAGATTGATTTGATTTGCTGCGGGAATGCGCTGCGCCTGCTAAAAGATGTCATTGGGAGGTAATCTTTTATGGTAAAAATAATTGGTATTGCCATTATTGTAGCATCCTTTGTTTATGTCATGAAGAATCATGATAAGAGCATGATGCAGAACTTGTTAGAAAAGAAAAGCGCCAAGGCAAAGGCGTGTATGGAAGCTGCGCAGGCGGAAACGGAAACGAATACAGAGACTATTTCGGAATAGTCTCTGTGTATCTTACCGGTATTGGATTGTGGTCATAAAAGTGCCACCATTCGCCGCTGTAGGGCGTAAAGCCTGCCTGCATCATAATATCTCGCAAATAGATTGCATTTTGAAGAGTCTCGCCGGATGTCTCAGGACAGTCCAGGCGGACTTTTTGTGTGAAATCATCAAAGCAGCTGGGCATGGACAGTTCTTCGCCGCTTTGATCTGTTAGCGTGACGTCGACGGACTGTCCGTTCATGTGAGAGTTTTTAAATTCTGTAATCGTCTCCATATCCGGCGGGTAGGCGACATAATTGTTATCGGGCAAGAGATCCCAGAATCGCTGCTGGGCACTGACCGGACGAAACGCGTCCCAGACTTTCATCCGAAAGCCGTCTTTTTTTGCCAGGTCTTTGGCAATGATGAGCCGCTTGGCGGTGTCAATATCGATGTAACATTCGGAAGAATCATATACGACGTGTCCTGTAAAATTGTTCGGCGTAGCATAAACCAGATCGATGATGAATTCTTTGTCCAAATCTAACAGACGCACCAGATTGCCGTATTGTCTGATTGTCATAAGATCCGCCTCCCTTAGTGATTCTGCAGCAATACGATAAAAAGCGTCAACGGGGTAGCACAGCTCATAAATACTACAACGGCAAGAAAACCGTAGGCAATGGTCACAAAGTTCCATTTTTTGCTGTAGCCCGGCAAAACCTGAAATCGCTTGATCACCCGCATGTCGGGCATTTCTTTCAGCATTTTGTAAAACCGGTTAATCTGTACGGCTTCAATGATGCCATCCCGGAAAAAAGGGAGGAAGAATACCGGTGGTTCCTCTTCAAAGTTTTGGTCTGCCGTCCTGTAAAAGCTGACGCCTTTGGTATCGAAGACTGCAGTCTTTGCTTCTCTCAAATCCAGACTGCGAGCTTTCCGAAGTAAGGCATTGTGATAGGTGAGCTGGGTTTCGCTGTAGGTACTGTAACAGATTCGGTGCCCGCGAAATGCGAAAATCAGAATCGAAAAAATTGCCAGATACATCAGCAATGTCAACGGAATATTGGTCGCTTGGTAGTAACCGTCGATTTTAAACAGAATGATTTCTGCCATAATCAGAAAGCGCAGCAGTACGTACAGAAAGCATACAGCGAAAAAAGCCTGCTTCGCAATGTTTGTATAATGATATTGGATTTTATGCATCTTAAAACTTCCTTTCCTGATGGTAGCTTGCGGGCGCTTCTGCGGCAGCGAAAAAAGCTGGGGTGCTATTTTCTGACAGAAACGCATATAGTTCTATACTATGATGATAGTAGCAAGAATCATGCCTAAAAATGATGCAGAAAAGATCGCCAGTTCAAGCGGTCGAAAGGATCATATGGACTATTAATCCTGATAATAGGATTTATTGTCCTGATTTTCGGACAAAATTGCATAATTTTAGACGGACTTTATCATAAAAAAAGACTTAGCCGAAAGGAAAACGAAATTTTTTTCGCTTTCAGCATTCGACTAAGCCGTAGTGCGTATGAAAGGTTATAGCGTAGATTTTAACTGGAACAGTCCGTTGCGAAGATTTGCAAATTGTTTGTATGTAATCGCAACCGGATAGTAGACGAACTGCTGCTGGTTATCTGCTGTGAAGACGACTCTAGCGCCCAGCAGACAATCGGTTTCAGGGTTAGCAAAGGGACCGTCGTTTCCGCAGAGCGCAATCGCGGATAATGCAGATAGGGAAAATTGCGGCGCGCGTACACCGCCGCTGTCTGTACTGGCAAAGATAACTTGACCATTTTCTACATCGACGCCTGCAGTCGCTACTGCGCGAAGAATCAGTAGACTGATGAGACAGAAACACGCTGCAAAAGCAAGCAGCGCAATCCATAGCCTGGATCCGCCGCCAACCAGCTTTGCCAGGCTGAAGGCGAAGAGTAGAATGCTGAAAAAGATGAGAATACAAGCGGTGATCAGACCTCGCTTGTTGATGACCGAAAAATGTCCTTGCATGAGAAAATCTCCTTTTTTAAATTTGGCAGGAAACTTGTTCCTATCACATATTATAAGCAAAAATCATGCCTGCATGTATATATTATGCAGATAAACGGAAGGCAGACATGTAAATGGATTCATTTTATTTGCGTAAAGGAAGATGAAATGAATTTGGCATGAATATTGCTGTACTACTTTTCGTCAAGCAATTTAAGCTTTTTGTTCAAAGTTTTATTGAAGGGCTGCAGACCGATCGATGGATTTGAACCATAAAAGATTAAATTCGCAATTATAAAGAATCGTGTAGAACCTATACGTAATTTTTTAAGGAGGATATTGAATTATGATGAATTACATTTGGGTGGCATTTGTTGTCATCGCAGTCATCGCCGGCGGTGTGACTGGTAATATTGAAGCGGTATTAAATAATATCTTTGACTTTGCACAGACTGCAGTTGATATTGCTTTAGGTCTGATTGGCGTTATGGCTTTCTTCTGCGGTCTGATGAAAGTGATGGAAAGAGCGGGACTCTGTGAAAAGCTGGGTAAGGTCATTGCACCAGTGATGAGACTTCTGTTCCCGGATGTTCCGGCAGATCACCCTGCGAACTCTGCCATGGCACTGTACTTTGCGGCAAATATTCTGGGCATTGGGAATGCGGCAACCCCATTTGGATTAAAAGCAATGAAAGAACTGCAGACATTGAATCCAACCAAAGGCATTGCAACCAACGCGCAGTGTATGCTGATGGCAATTTCCACCACTTCTATTACTTTAATTCCGGTGACTGCAATGGGCCTGCGTGCTGCGGTACAGACAGAGGGCGCTGCAGAAATCATCGCACCGGTTATCATTGCAACTGCAATTTCTACCATCACCGGTGTTACATTTACGTTGTTGTTCCAGAGAGTAAAGAAATGGAAGTGGGAGAACGTAATCGAAAAGGAAATGGCAGCAGGCAGACTGGAAATCAATGAAGATTACATCGGAGACAGCCCGATAGTTCTGCCAAAAGATTACAGATCCGTTAATGCAAACGATGGCGAAAGAGTTTCTTTCTAAGGAGGTACGAAGATGACAGCAGTATTAGAAGCGATTTCCGTATGGGCGATTCCAGTCGTAGTAGCGCTGGTAACCTTTTACGCGATTTGTAAAAAAGTGCCTGTATATTCTGTATTTACAGAAGGCGCAAAGGAAGGTTTTTCTACAGCAATTATGATTATCCCTTATCTGGTAGCGATGCTCTGTGCTATCGGTATGTTCAGAGCTTCCGGCGCTATGGATTGGCTCTGCAGCCTTCTTTCTCCGGTTACCAATTTAATCGGCATGCCGAGTGAAGTGCTGCCGATGGGAATCATGCGTTCTTTCTCCGGCGGCGGTGCAGAAGGTATGATGTCAGATCTTTTAGCAACTTATGGTACACAGTCTCAGATCGGTAGAATTGCCTCTGTTGCACTGGGTTCTACGGAAACGACATTCTATGTAGTGGCAGTATACTTTGGTTCTGTCGGCATCAGCAACACCAGACATTCCATCGCAGCAGGTCTGTTAGGCGACCTTGCATCTCTGATTGCAGCGACTGTGATTGTTAATGTCATGTGGTTCTAAGCAAGGGGATGAGTGTAAACATGCGTTACCCAAAGAAATTAAAACAAGGCGATACCATTGGACTGATTTGTGTCAGTTCTGCCATTGAAACAGCACGAATTGCACAGTGTGTAAAGGCTGTGGAAGATCTGGGATTTCAGGTGAAAGTGGCAGATAATCTGGACACAGATTATGCAGGTTATATGGCAGGCAGCGGGCAGATCCGTGGTCAGTGGGTCAATCAGATGTTTGCAGATTCTGCGGTGGATGGTATTTTCTGTGTCCGCGGCGGAGACGGCGGCAGCCGGGCAATGGAGTACATAGATTTTGATCTGATTGCAGAACATCCAAAGGCGTTTGTTGGCTACAGTGATGTAACTAGCTTACATTTGGCGATCAATCAGAAGTGCGATCTGGTGACGTTTCATGGACCGATGGTGTCCTCTAATATGGTAGATGGCTTTGATGAGGCGTCGAAAACGTCCTTGTTTGCGGCACTGAATGCGGAAGGCACTTATGCATTTGAAAATCCTGCAGGATTTGAGATTGGTGTGATGAAACCAGGTAGGGCAGAAGGCAGACTGGTCGGAGGGAATCTTTCCCTCCTTTCTGCCAGCATCGGCACACCGTATGAACTGGATACAAAGGATAAAATCTTGTTCATAGAGGAAGTATGTGAGCCGGTGACAAAAATCGAAAAATGGGCGTATCATCTCAGAAACGCCGGAAAATTAGTAGCATGCAAGGGGATTATCCTTGGACAATTTACGAAAATTGTCAATGAGGAATGTCCTTCTTATACAGAACTTTCCTGTCTTAAGGAAGTCTTTGATGGGCTTGACATTCCTGTGATGTACAATGTACAATCAGGCCATGGAAAGCCGATGATGACGCTTCCAATGGGCGCCCTTTGCAGTATGGATACCGAAAAAGGCAGCATTGCCTTTACGGTAGAAAGATAAAAGAAACGAGAGGCAAGATAATGGTGAAAGAGATCAAAGAGCATACCTTATATTTTGATGGATGCAGCACTGTAGAGCTTGCGCAGAAGTATGACACACCATTGTATGTCTACTCTGAAAGCGATATTGTGGGCAGATTTGCTGAATTAAGACGGGATTTTGTCGAAGCGTATCCGGGCACCCGGGTGGCTTATGCGGCAAAAGCGTTCTTCCCGCTGGCGATGGCAGAACTTGTAAAGAATCAAGACATGTGTGTAGATGTGGTGTCTGGTGGAGAACTTTATACTGCCATCAAAGCAGGATTTCCTGCAGAACGAATTGAGTTTAACGGCAACAATAAGCTGCGCAGTGAACTGGAAATGGCAGTAGAATATGGCATCGGCAGAATTATTGTGGATGGATTGCAGGAACTTGCCATGTTGGAAGAAATATGCAAGGAACAGAGCAAGACAATGAAAATTCTGTTCCGCATTACGCCAGGTGTCAAGAGCAGCAGCCACGACTATATTGTCACAGGAAAGAAGGATTCTAAATTTGGAATTCCTCTTGATGATGATGTCGTAATGCCGCAGATCAAAGCAGCGATTGATTCTCCGTATGTGGAGTTTTATGGACTGCACTTCCATGTTGGCTCCCAGCTTTTGGATCGAGAGTCTCATCTGCAGGCGCTGGAAGTATTGTTGGAACTTGCAGGAAAGGTGCAGGATACTTTTGGTAAGACCGTGAAGGAACTGAATTTGGGCGGTGGCTTTGGTGTAACTTATGTGGATGAAAAACGTCCGCCTTACAGCTATTTCCTTGCACCGATGATGGAGCGAATTGGGCAGTGGTTTACAGCGCGTAACCTGCCGCAACCGCAAGTTGTTATTGAACCGGGCAGAAGTATCGTTGCAGAAGCAGGGATTAGCCTTTATACCGTTGGTAGTATTAAAGAAATCAGAGGGATCAGAAAATATGTTTCTGTAGATGG
>CANBFZ010000026.1 GCA_947367725.1 uncultured Eubacterium sp. | reverse complement strand
ATAAAAAGTGCTATGGGTAAGCGTTGCTTGTTAAAGTCCCGTACGGATTTTAGCGGTTTTATCGTGAGAATCGCTGAATTCCTGCGGGATTTTTTGTGGATGTTGATCATTTGGAAGATGATATGTAGGCGTTGGCACACGCGTGTGCAGACGAAAGACAAAGACAGGAGTATGTATTTGAAATGAAATTGGAATTAATCGCAACTGCGACTTTTGGGCTGGAAGCAGTGGTAAAGCGGGAAATACAGGCGCTAGGCTATAAAATTATTAAGTCTGAGGATGGAAAAATCACCTATATGGGCGATGAAAGGGCTATTGTCCGAAGTAATTTGTGGCTGCGGAGTGCGGATCGGGTGCTTTTAAAAATGGCGGAATTTAAGGCAGCAGAATTTGAAGCACTATTTCAGCAGACGAGAGGAATTGCATGGGAAGAACTCATTCCGATTGATGGAAAATTTACAGTGACAGGGACTTCTGTTAAATCCAAACTGCACAGCGTGCCGGCATGCCAAAGTATCGTAAAAAAAGCAGTCGTGGAACGACTGCGGGAATACTACTGTATAGAACACTTTGCGGAAACTGGGGCAGAATACACGATTAAGGTAACGATTCTGAAAGACAATGTGACGCTGACAGTGGATACCAGCGGTGTAGGTCTGCATAAACGCGGTTATCGCGTCTGCGATGTGGCGGCGCCAATGAAAGAAACGCTGGCAGCAGCTATGGTACAACTGTCTTTTTGGCGTGCAGAAAGGCTGCTGGTTGACCCGTGCTGCGGCAGCGGCACCATTGCCATTGAGGCTGCAATGCTTGGCAGAAATATTGCGCCGGGGTTGAATCGAAGTTTTGCTGCAGAGGGTTGGGAACTGATTCCTAGAGAACTTTGGAAAGAAGAACGGAAACATGCATTTGAATCGGTGTCTTACGATACCAAACTGCATATCATGGCGTTTGATATCGATGCAAAAGCAGTGGAGGCAGCAAAAGAAAATGCCATTGAGGCAGGTGTCGATGACTGCATTGCTTTTAAACGCATGAATATGCAGCATTTGGAAGCCACAGCGCCAGGCGGCATTATCATCACCAATCCACCCTATGGGGAACGAATTGGCGAGAAGCGGCAAATTGAAAATATTTATCGGAAGTATCATACGTTTTTTAAGGAGAATCCAACGTGGTCTCTATTTCTTGTGACCACCGATCGCGAGGTAGAAGCAAAGACTTTTGGCAGACCGGCAGACAGACGGCGGAAGCTATACAATGGACGATTGGAAGTTTGCTATTACCAGTTTCATGGAAAAAAGGAGTGAGTACGGATGCACATTATCGTCGATAAAGGAAATCGGACGCCGATTTACTGGCAGATTGCTGACCAGATTAAAGAGAAGATTATCAGCGGGCAGATGCCTGACGGTTCTGTGCTTCCTTCAGAGCGGGCTTTCGCACAGATGCTGAACGTACATAGAAATACGATTATCAAGGCCTATGCGGCGCTGAAAGATGAAGAACTGGTGGAGTCTGTGCAGGGCGTCGGCTATCGAGTTTCTTATGAGAGCAGTGATTTTTATGAGCCGGATGTAAGAAAACGAGTCAATTGGAGTGCCATCATCAAAGATGAATACCAGGATATGGAACATACCTTTGACGATATTTTTCAGCGATCTGCCGATGCAAACAACATTTCCTTTTCCACAGGATTACCGCCGGCGGTATATGAAGAAGCCAATCTGGCGGCGGATTTTGCAGCGATTCTCAATGAGCAGGGCGGCAAACCCTCGTTTCTGACGCCGTATCAGGGAGACCTGGAGCTGCGCCAAAGAGTGGTTTCCTATCTCAGAACCAAAGGCATTAAAGCGGGATTGCATCAGGTACAGATTTTGTCTGAAACCAATCAGGCGCTGGATTTTATTGTGGCTTCCTTGCTGAAAGAAGGGGACAAGGTCATTATTGAAGAACCGGTATCGCCAGATGTATATCGGGTCATTCGCCTTGCCGGCTGCAAAGCTGTTACTGTACCAGTGGATGAAGACGGCATGGTGTGTGATCATTTGGAGGCACTCATCGAGAGTCATAGACCAAAGTTTATTTACGTAAATTCCAGCTATCACGACCCGACGGGAAACATTTTGTCTGTAGAGAGAAGAAAAAAACTTTTGGAAATCTCCAATCGTTATCGGCTGCCGATTGTTGAGGAAGATGCTGCTTCAGAACTTTCTTTTGAGGATGTGACACTGCCAACCCTGAAAGCGATGGACCGAAGCGATAATGTCATTTACATCTATTCTTTTTCACTTACCTTCGTACCTGGATTGTCCATGGCCTTTGTCGTGGCGCCGGAAAAACTGATCAAAAGTCTCAGCTATCTGGTCTCTATCCGTATGATGACCCTGGACTGGATTACCCAAAAACTCCTTGCGAAATATATTACCAGCGGAAAGTTTTATGAGAACGCCCGGCGTATTACTGCGCTGAATCGGGAAAGGCGAGATCTGATGTGTGGATTTTTAGATCAGTTGGCGCCGCTGGGACTTTCCTACCAGAAACCAAGAGGCGGTGTTTATGTGTGGTGCAAACTGCCTGCGGGGGTGGATGGAAAAGAAGTTGCGGCAGCTGCCATGGGGCGCGGCATCTCTATTGTACCCGGCGATATCTTCTTTCCCAATAAAAATGGCGGCAGAAATCATATTCGTCTCAATTATTCTTTTGAGACAGAAGCGAGGATTCGACTGGGCATGGAAAATCTCATGGACATTATTACCGAACTTGCTGCCGCCTGCAAGCGTCTATAAATGATATTTTTTGATTTTACGGTATAGCGTCGCCAGACTCATCTGTAGACTGGCGGCGATTTCTTTTTTTGCAGCAAGGGAACTTCCCTTATCTTCCAGGCATGCGGACAATTTTTGCTTTTCCATCACTTCCTGCGGACTTAGACGGGATGAGGCATTTGGGGTACGGCTGGTGCTTGGGGTGAAAGTCTGTGTGCTTGTATGCACCCATGTTGGCAGCGCGCTAGCGGTAATGGAGGAACCGGTGAATGTGTAATTGATGGCATACTCAATGGCATTTTCCAGTTCGCGTACGTTGCCGCGCCATGGATAGCGAAGAAGGAGCTGCAGCGCATCTTCTGTGATGCTGTCGATGTTTCTTCCTAGAATCGCAGCGTATTTGCGGCACAGGTGATCGACCAGCAATGGAATGTCCTCTGTCCGGCTGCGCAGGGGTGGAATGTGCAGGGGGATGACGTTGAGCCGGTAGTATAAGTCTTCCCGAAAACTGCCTTCTGCAATTTTTTCAGTCAGATTTCGATTGGTAGCAGCGATGATACGTACATCTACGGGGATTTCTTTTACCGCGCCGATGCGGGTAATGGTTTTATCCTGCAGGACACGAAGCAGCTTGACCTGCAGCGCAAGGGGCATATCGCCAATTTCATCAAGAAATACAGTGCCGCCCTGCGCAATTTCAAACAGACCAGGTTTGCCGCTGCTGCTTGCGCCGGTAAAACTACCGCTTTCGTAGCCAAATAGTTCACTTTCCAGCAACGTCTCTGGAATGGCGCCGCAGTTGACAGCAAGAAATGGTGCGTCACTTCTGAGACTGGCGCTGTGCATGGCGCGGGCAAATAATTCTTTGCCAGTACCGCTTTCTCCCGTAATCAGAACGGTAGAAGGGCTTTTTGCTACGGCAGCTGCCTGTGCTTTGATGGCTTGCAGCACTTCGCTTTCTCCGATGATCGTAGAGAAAGATGTGGCTTCGTCATTGCTGAGGAGCCTTTGTGCGATACGAAATAGAGACGCATCGGTGTTAAACGATTCTACGCCGCCCAGAATCGAACTGCCCTGCTGAATGAGACTGACATGACTGATGAGATGTAAGGGGTTCCCTGTTTGATCTAGATATTGGACATGGTACTCTGCCAGGTTTTTTCTTTGCGCAAGGGCTGTCAACAGTGCGGCATTCGGTAAAGCATCTGCTAAAGGGGTGCCCAGGATTTGTGTCTTGGGAATACCGAGCAGGTGCTGGGCAGTATCGTTGAAGCAGGTGACGATCCCTTCTGCGTCACAGGCGATGATCCCTTCGTGGACTGCGCTGAGTGTGGTCTGCAAAAATTCATTGGCGCGCAGCAGTCGCTGCTGCATCACTTTTTCGTGTATTTTTGACGCTAGAATTTCAGCCATTTTGCTAGTAAAGCGCATAAAGGAATAACTGTTTTCAAGAAGGCTTTGCTTTTGTGACGCGGTAAAGGCTGCCAGACTGATGACGCCCCGGCATTCTCCCTCCAGTAGAATGGGATAGTACAAACCGGCTTTATAAAAACAGGTGTCTCTTTCAATGCAGTCGCTGCAAAGTTGATTTTTGCCGGGGTCGGAAAGGACTAGCGGACGCATGGTTTCAAAGACGTGACGGCAAATTTTGGAATTTCTGTCGCTCCAGTCGTTTCGATCGCCCTGAAATACGAAACTGGTATTGCCGACTACTTCGTAATTTTCATCAATAATTTCGCTTTCTACTTGCAGCGCTTCGGATATGACTTCTGCAAACTGCTGGACTTCCTTTTTGATGTCGGTTAAATCGCTCATGAGCTATCTCCTCTGTATTTAGTATTTCTCAAGAGAACTATGGAATGTGAGAATTTGTTGTAATATAGCCATTATATCAGAAATGTATATGAGAATATAGAGATTTTTCTTGCGAATATGAGAAATATATGAGAAATTTTGGATCGGGAAAGGTGGCCACGGCTGTAAATCTCAAAGAAAGGCGTTTGGCACGAATATTGCTTTTATAATAGGATATGACAGAAAGGAGAGTAGGCGATGGCATTTCAAATGAGCAAAGAAAGGCGCGGCTATCACATTCTGCGCGATGAAGGCGTGATAGAAATTCACAATGCGACCATGGAGCTGATGGGAGACTTCGGGGTGCGCATTTTTGGAAAAGAAGCAAAAGAAATCTATGAAAAGGCGGGCTGTGCGGTAGACTGGGAAACGAATATGGTGCGGTTTCCGCGGGAGCTGGTGGAGTGGGCGATTGAACAGGCGCCCGGCAGTTTTACCATGTACGGCAGAGACCCGAAGGATGACTTTGTGCTGGGCGATGGCACGGTGTCCTATACCAGTTTTGGGACGGGGCTGCAGATGTACGAACTGGAAACCGGCGAGATTCGCGATACGACCACAAAGGATTTAGAGGATTTTGCCAGATTTGTAGACGCCATTCCGGAGATCAACGCTTTTACCACGGCGGTGGCGGCGCAGGACGCACCGGGGAAGCTAAAAGATTTTTATGAGGCAGAAGCCATTTTTAAGAATACCACAAAGCACGCGATTTTGGATGCGGAAAACGGGCATAACGCCCGTGCGATTATCGAGATGGGCATTGCGATTGCCGGAAGCGAGGAAAAACTGAGAGAAAGACCGTTTTTTACGCTCTGTATGTGCCCCAACAGTCCGCTGGAAATTCATGAAGGCGCCTCTGAGGTGATTATAGAAACGGCAAAGACAGGCCTTCCGATCAGCATCTTGTCTATGGGACTGACTGGCGGCACCACCCCTGCGACACTTGCAGGCACCTTTGTGGTAACCAATGCGGAAATTCTTGCGGGCATCACTTTAGCACAGCTTGTAAATCCGGGCAATCCGGTGATTTACGGCAGTTCAACGACGGTGATGGATATGCGCAGGGCAACTTCCCCTGTCGGCGCGCCGGAGCACGGCATGTTCGGCGCCATGGTGGCACAGTTTGGCGATTACTATGATATCGTCACCAAGGTAGGCGGCACATAGGCAGACAGCAAAGTCATGGACGTGCAGATCGGACATGAAAAGACGTTGACAGGACTGATGCCGGTTCTTGCGGGAACAGACCTGATTTACGGACTTGGGATGATCGATATGGGCATGGCGGTCAGCTTTGAGCAGTTTTTGATGGACGCGGAATTTGTCCGCATGTTCAAACGGGCGGAAAAACCGGTGGAAGTCGATAAAGACGCGCTGGCACTGGACGTAATTAAAGCCGTAGGACCGGCTGGCAATTACCTGAGCCAGAAGCACACCCTTGCCCATATGCGCGGGGAGATTTCCGACGCGAAACTGATTGACCGCCGTATGCGGGAAGCCTGGGAAAAGGATGGCGCAAAGGATATGCCGCAGCGTGCAAGAGAGGAAGCGCGGCGCATTCTGGCAGACCACTTTGCAGCGCCTCTTTCTGAAGATGTGCTGCAGAAAATCCGGGATATTATCGCGCGGGAGGAGGCATTGTTATGCAGATAGAAATCAAAGTATTCACGGAGGAAGAAAAGAAACTGGTGCACCAGCGCACCATGGAGATTCTGGAAAACACCGGCGTGTGGATCAAGAGCCGCAAAGCCTTTGCGGCGCTGCAGGATGCCGGCGCAAAGGTCTGCGAGGAAAAACAGATTGTATATTTTGACGAGGAGATGGTGTCGCGGGCGCTTGCCCTTGCACCCAAGTCCTTTACGCTGGGGGCGCGGAATCCTGTCTACGATTTTGCTGTACCGGCAAAGGAAAGTCGTCATCTGATGAGCGGCATTACGACGAATATTTATGACCCGTATACCAGAGAACGCCGTGAATCGCTGAAAAGCGATGTGGTCAATGTGGGCAGAATTTTTCAGCATGCGGAAACGGGTGCTGCCTGCTGGACTGGATGCAGCGCCTCTGATGTACCGGAGCAGACCCACTGCCTCCACGAAATGGCGGCGATTTTGTCAGGTACGTCTAAACATGTGCAGTTTGAACTGAGCAGCCCTTACGAATCCGTTTTTGCGGGACGGATTTTGGAAGCGATTCTCGGCAATAAAGAAGAAGTGGTGCGCAGAAAGATTGCTTCGGTGCTGTATTGCCCAGTTTCCCCGCTGACCCAGGACAAAAATATGCTGGAGGCTTATTTGGCGCTGGCGGATTACGAAATACCGGTCAACATTTATCCGATGCCGATGATTGGATTGACCTCTCCTGCTTCTATTTTCTCTACGATTTGTCAGATTAACGCGGAGGTGCTTTCCGCCCTGGTGCTGTTTCAGACGGTGCATCCCGGCTGGCCTATGCTTTACGGCGTGGCTTCTGGCATGGCGGATCCAATTACCGGGGAATATGTAAAGAGCGGCGAGGCAGCGCTTGTCAGTCTGGGCGGCACGGAAATGGCGCGGTACTACGGACTGCCTTGTGCGGTGACAGGCGGCGGCAGCTTTGAAACCATGCCGACTTATCTGGGACGGGCGGATTTGATTGATGGCATCGGTACGACTGATAACGGTATGGCGGTCAGTCTGGAAATGATTCTCACCGAGGATGAAATCGCAAAGCGGTGCCTGCGTATCGCAAAAGGCATCCGGATCGAAGAGGATACCGATTTGACCGAAGAGATTATGGCGGAGGGACCGGGCGGTACGTTTCTTGCGCATAAGTCTTCTGTTCGGAATTTCAGAAATCCTGATGAAATGTATTACTCAAAGATGTTTCCAGCAACCCTTCGAGCGGCGACTTATGAAAAGCGGGACAGCGTAGAGATTGCCAACCGGCGTGTACGAGAGATTTTGGAAGGACCGATGGTGGATCCACTGCCTGATTCGGTGCAGCGCGAAATCGATGGGATTTGTGCGGAGGCAGACGCGGGGCTTTAATTTAGTAAATTAAGACGGCAGCAAAGAGATTGCTGCCGTCAGACGCATGTTCTAACGGGGGAAAGTCTCCAGTTCGCCCGGCAGCGAAAAGGGGATAGGCGAAGATACGGCGATGTAAGAGAACGGCAGCGAACGACTGCCTCTTGCTTGGTTGCGGCACGCCCCTTTTTTGTATATGCAAATTGGAGATGCGATGTCAATGCGCGATGTTTTTGGATATATTTACATGATTTTTCCATATACTGGTACTCTCAAAAAAGAAAGTGCTGGTACTTTAATTTTTTGACAAATATAGTATCATTTCAGTAAAGAGAGTTAAACTATCTAACATGAACGATTTTAACGAAATGAAAAGGAGATTACACCAATGGCAGTAAACTTAAAAGGAAGAAGCTTTTTAACACTTATGGATTTCACACCAGAAGAAATCAGATACATGCTTGACCTGGCACATGATTTAAAAGCAAAGAAAAGAGCAGGTATCTGCAATCAGATCCTGAAAGGCAAGAACATTGTTCTGCTGTTTGAAAAAACTTCCACAAGAACCAGATGCGCATTTGAAGTCGCAGCCATGGACGAAGGCGCTGGCGTTACATTCCTGGATTCCAGTTCTTCTCAGATGGGTAAGAAAGAAACCATGGAAGATACTGCAAAAGTATTAGGCAGATTCTATGATGGTATCGAATACAGAGGTTTTGACCAGGAAGTGGTAGAAGGCCTTGCAAAATATGCAGGCGTGCCTGTATGGAACGGTCTGACTGACGTTGACCACCCAACACAGATTCTCGCAGACCTTCTGACCATCGAAGAACATTGCGCAAAACCGCTGAACAGAGTAAAAGTAGTATTCAGCGGCGACGTTAGAAACAACATGTCTTATGCTTGGATGTACGGCTGTGCGAAGATGGGCATGCACTTTGTTGCTTATGGACCGGACGAGCTGGCAAAAGAACTGAAGCAGGACGTAATCGCAGAAGTACAGGAAGTTGCAAAGAAGACAGGCGCAACCATCGAAGTATCTTCCGATCCGGCTTGCCTGAAAGGCGCAGACGTCATCTATGCTGACGTATGGGCTTCCATGGGTGAAGAAGCAGAAATTCCTGCAAGAGTAAAACTTCTGACTCCGTTCAAAGTAACGGAAGAATTAATGGCAGCAACAGAAAACCCAGACTGCCTGTTCATGCACTGCTTGCCTGCATTCCATGACTTTGAAACAAAGATGGCAAAGACACAGATGGAAGCTGGCTATGACATCCGCGAAGTTACCGACGAAGTATTCAGAAGCAAGAATTCCGTCGTATTTGACGAAGCAGAAAACAGAATGCACACCATTAAGGCTGTTATTGTTGCAACCATCGGCTAATGCTTGTTCTTTTTCCGCATTACTGCGCCAGTCAATCATTTGTGCTCGGTAACGTACTATAGGTACGCGCCCTCGCACTCACTCAGCTTGGCTGTGTATTGCGAAAAAAGTCCTGCGCATTGAATGCCAGTGATTGTATCCTCCGCGGCGTGCTGCGACGAGGAAGACGTATGACACAATAAAATCATACTGCCGCAGGTCCGCTTGCAGGCTTGCGGCAGTTTTATTCCTGTGTGAGGTCGTGCGTAAGGTTCGGCTCATAAGAAAATTGGGGGAAATATTATGAAACCAGGAATCCATAATTATTCTGAAATTGGAAAATTGAATAAAGTCCTTCTTCACAGAATCGGTGAGGAAGTGGAAGGTCTTGTTCCTGACAACTTTGAAAGGTTGTTGTTTGACGACATTCCTTTCCTGAAAGTTGCACAGCAGGAGCATGATAGATTTGCAGAAGTTCTCAGAGAAAACGGCGTAGAGGTGATCTACTACGTGGATGAAACTGCAAAAGCATTAAAAGACCCTGCAGTAAAAGCAGAGTTTTTAAATAAATTTTTAGACGAGAGTCACTTGAATTCCATGGGCGTCAGAGAGGCAATTTATGACTATCTGATCAAGATGGATGAAAAAGCGATGGTAGCAAAACTGATTGCAGGCGTGAAGAGAGATGAAATTGACGTACAGACCAAGTCGCTGGCAGATTTTATTTCTTCTTCTTATCCGTTCTATATGGAACCGATGCCGAACCTGTACTTTACAAGAGACCCGGGCGCATGTGTGGGAAACGGTATCAATATTCACCACATGAGCACGTTGACCAGAAGAAGAGAAGCGCTGCTTCTGAAGTACATGTTCCTGCATAACAAAGATTTTGCACCGGAAGGTTCACAGATGTGGTATGACTATGACCACGAGTATTCTATTGAAGGCGGAGATGTTTTAGTACTTAACGCAGAAACCGTTGCCATTGGTCTTTCCGAAAGAACCACTGCACCGGCAATCGAAAGATTTGCGGAAAATATGCTGAACAAATCCACATTTAAGAGAGTACTGGTATTTGATATTCCGAAAAGAAGAGCATTCATGCACCTGGATACCGTATTTACCATGGTTGACTATGACAAGTTTACCATTCATCCGGAAATTGAAGGTCCTCTGCAGCTCTTTGAAATCACATTAGGAAAAGACGGAAAGGCAAACTTCAAATCTGTGACAGATTCCTTAGACCACATTCTGGGCAAAGTGCTGAATCTGCCTGCAGTAGATTTGATTCGCTGCGGCGGCAATGATATGATGGCAGCCCAGAGAGAGCAGTGGAATGATGGTTCTAACACCCTTTGCATTGCGCCAGGCACAGTGGTTACCTATGAGAGAAACTATGTGACCAATGACCTGCTCGACAAGAAAGGTGTGAAGGTTCTCACTATTCCAAGTGCGGAACTGTCCAGAGGCAGAGGCGGCCCGAGATGCATGTCCTGCCCTGTCAACAGAGACGACCTGTAACACATGAAATTAGAGAATTAGGAGATTGACTGAAATGGCAGAAAAAATTGTAATCGCCTTAGGCGGAAACGCGCTGCAGTCTGGAAAGAGCGAAGCGACTGCAGAAGCACAGCTTGCAGTTGTAAAAAAGACTTGCGAATATATTGCAGATATCAGCTGCAAAGGGTATGAAATTGGATTGGTACACGGTAACGGACCACAGGTAGGCAGAATTCTTCTGGCTTCCGAAACGGCAAAAGATGTGACGCCGTCCATGCCGTTTGACGTGTGCGGCGCAATGTCTCAGGGGTACATCGGTTATCACCTGCAGCAGGCGCTGAAATATGCCCTGAACAAGAGAGGTAAGAATATTCCGGTTTTGACCGTAGCGACCCAGATGATCGTAGAAAAGAGCGATAAAGCGTTCCAGAATCCGACCAAACCAATTGGACCGTTCTATCAGGAAGCGGAAGCCAAAGCGCTGGAAGCAGAAAAAGGCTACACCATGAAGGAAGATGCGGGAAGAGGTTACAGACGTGTGGTAGCATCTCCGCTGCCTAGAAAAATCGTTGAAATCGATGCAGTAAGAAGACTGTGGGATTCCTCTATTGTAATTTCCTGCGGTGGAGGCGGCATTCCGGTGATTGAAAACGCAGACGGCTCCATGGAAGGCGTTGCAGCTGTCATCGATAAAGACTTCGCAGCAGAACTTCTGGCAGAGCAGGTAGGTGCAGATGTACTGATGATTCTGACCGAAGTAGAGAAAGTTGCCATCAACTTCAATAAGCCTGACCAGAAGAATCTGGACAATCTGAACTTGGAAGATGCAGTAAAATACATCGAAGAGGGACAGTTTGCACCAGGCAGCATGCTGCCGAAGGTAGAAGCA
>CANBFZ010000025.1 GCA_947367725.1 uncultured Eubacterium sp. | reverse complement strand
TGCCGCGCCTTTTCTGAGAATTCGTCTCTCATCTACATAATTGTGAATACTTTCTCCAAAATACGTGACCTTCCATTTCATATGATTTGCAAGTTCCGACAGAATGCATTTCCTGTTACGTGTGGCAAACGCCTGCACCTGATACACATCATGGAGATAATCCTCCAGCAATGTTCCTTCCAGCCAGGTCAGTTCATAAGGCACGTCAATCCCTTTTTCCTTTAGCCTGCGCTGCCCTTCTTTCAAATAAAATTCTGTAATCTCCCTACCAAGCCTTCTGCTGCCTGTATGTACAAAGATATACAAACAGCCTTCCTCGTCTCGATTCGTTTCAATAAAATGATTGCCGCCGCCTAACGTTCCAAGACTAAGTGCTGCTTTTTTCTCATTAACGTGTTTTCTGCACACCAATTCTGCAAAATCAAATGCGCTACTATATCGATGCGGCGTTTCCCGAATTTTGCCGCCAACAGGAATTTTTTCCCGAATTAGTGTATTTTCCTTTTATTTTTTGCATCAAAAAAACATCTCCTTATTCTTCTCAGAGATGCTGCATATTCTTTCCCTGTTCAGTTGGCTTATCGTGCTTCGATTGCGATAACCGCATCAAAACAAATATCCTTTACCTCTTTTCTCAGAAAGAATAAACAGCACTCTCGTTTTCATGTTTCTTGTTCTCTTTGTAGTATTGATTGTTCTTAACATTGCCTTCTCCTTTCTGTATATCATAGAAATCACTTACAGCCTTATTATATGCCTCTGACACACTATCTGTCAAGTATTTTTACTTAACACCATTTTTTATCTTATACTTCTCCTATATCGTTGCAAATCTCCACGAAAAGTGTTTGAAAATCAAATGATACAAAAGAGGATGTCGCTCTATCATCCCATTTGATGATTTTGCAGCACCCTCTTTTTTCTTATCATATGTGTAGCTTATCTGTATTTCAAAAGCATGGTGCCCCGCTGCACCCTTCGGCAACCCAAAGCGCCCTACGCCCTTGTCAGTGCCCAGAAAATTTCCACGCTCTTTTCGATCAGGTTATCATTGTAATCAAAGGCTTCAGAATGAATCGGCGTGCAAGCAAACCCTGCTCCCAGCCAGATCAAAGCGCCCGGCGCTTTTTTTAGGAACCAGCCAAAGTCCTCTGAGCTCCGGATGGGATCCGGCATGTCTTCAGTCCTCCAACCGCGCGCTTCTGCCAGACGGCGCACTTTCTCAATGCTTTCCGGATGATTGTAGGTTTCCGGAAACGCATCATAATAATCAAACTGAATCCCAAGACCATAGCGCTGCGCCTGCCTGCGAGCAAATTCCTCAATCTGTGTCTGCAGACTGTCCATCTCCGCCTCAATCTGCCCGCGAATGGTCAAAAGCAGTTTTCCCTGATGGGCAGCAACGCCGAAAGCTCGTTCCCCCACATCCATCTGCACCACCGTTGCCAGAAGCAATCCCTCATACCGGCTCTGGTCGGCAATTTCCTTCAGCGCCAGCACCGTTTCACTAACGGCAAAGGCCGGGTTTCTGCCTTTCTCCGGCTGACTGGCATGGGCGGACGTCCCCGTAAAGATTATCTCCATGCCTTTGGACGCACAGTTCACCGTACCCGTCTTCAAAAGCAAGGCTCCCTCTTCATAACCAGGAAAATTATGCAGCCCATAAACTTCTTCTATCTGTTTTTCTTCAACCAGCGCTGCGCAGACTTTGCCGCCGTCACCGGTTTCCTCCCCATGCTGGAAAATCAGATACACGTCTTTATCCGCGCCTTGCCGCGCAAGATCCACTGCAAAAGCGGCAAGCGCCGCGCTGTGACCGTCATGACCGCACTTATGGGCAACCCCTTCATTTTGGGACGCGTAAGGCAGCGTGTCATCTTCCAGCACTTTTATAGCGTCCATGTCAGCACGAAAGGCGATACTGCCTCTGCTTTCTCCTGCCGGGTGGTATTCCGCGTAAAACCAATGTCCCCGGTCGGTTGCCTGCAGATGCGTATGTTCTCTGATAAATGTCATCAGCGTTTCCTTGCTCTTTCGTTCTTCATTTGAAAGCTCCGGATGCTGATGCAGGTAATGGCGCAGCTCGATTGCCTTTTTCAAATCTTCCCCGATCATATCCATTCCTCTATTTCTTCATCCTCTATTTTTATGCAGGATTAATAGTCCAAATTGTTCAGAATACGTTAATACAGTCGAAACTCGCCCAGCGCCGAAGCCATAATCCCCATCAAGGAGTTAAAATCAAAAACGGGCAGCCCAATTGCCTTCTTTATATCTGTTCCAAACGGCGGCAGATCTGTACATTCCAGAAGAATTGCCCCCATATTCGGACAATCTTCTACGCCTTTTCTTACTACACTTAGAATTTCCTGCCGCACCAGCTCCACATCAAACGCTTCGTCAGGACAGGCAAAAATTTTGTTCCATTCCGGTGCGTTTTCCAGCCCCATCACATGAAGGGCGGTATCTTCACCGATCCCGCAGGCAGCAAAATGCGCCTGTGTCAAAGCACTTCCATTGGCAGTCAAAATGCCAATGGCGCGGTTTCCAATCAGGTGCTGCATCAGCGGAACCTGGAGCAACGCCGAAGTAAATACCGGCACGGGCAGCGCTTCACTGAGTCCTTTCTGAAAGATAGCATTAAAGCCGCAGCTGGTGGTAATCGCCTCAATGCCTTCCTCTTCTACCAATTTTTTAGATATTGCAATCATATCCTCCAAAAGCTTCTGACTGGGATGGGTGATCACCGTCTCCACACAGGCGCCTTCTACATGTACCATCCGGACCGAAAAAGGATAGGACGCCGGATTAGTACTGTTTCCGGGCAAATGCTCCAGCTGCAAAAGCCCCATGGGCACCTGCCCCTCTTCCCAGCGTAAAATCGCTATTTTAGGTTTCTGTTTCTTCATCCTTCTGCTCCTATTTTCTGCCTGTGATTTATGTAATCACACGCATCCATTTCCTACTGTAATACCTTCGATAACACCAGACGACTTTCAGCACATCCCCAAGCGCCACCATCAGCATTGCCCAAGGCAAAGACAGATGGAAAAACAGCACGGCTGCTGCCGCCATGGTTACCTGGATGCCCACATTAAAAGAAAAGTCCATCACCATGCAGAACATCGTATCGCCGCCGGCGCGAAGTACACCGCAAATCAACATATACGCCAGCATCTTCGGCGCGAGAGCAATCGCCCATACCAGCAGTGCGTCGCATAAAAGCGCCGTGGTCTGCGGATTAAACTGGTAAATCGCAGAAACCGGACCACGGATGAGAATCAGCACTACCGCCATGATCCCATTGAGTACCCAGGTAAGGCGAACGGCGATTCCCGCCTGAAAATAGGCCCGATCCTTCTGTTCCGCGCCCAGCGCGTTTCCAATCAGCACCGCTGCCGCATTGCCCAGACCAAAATAAATGGACTGTAAAAACTCACTGACCGTGTTTGCCACCTGGGTGACAGCCAGCGCTGACGTGCCCAGCTTTCCGTAAATGGAGAAAATCGCCGACATGGAAAATGCCCAGCCGCCTTCGGTAATCACAACCGGCACAGCCGTTTTCATGACAGTAAAAAATTCTGCCCTGCTAAATGAAAACAACTCCTGCGGCCCCGTTTTAAACGTATGAGATTTTCTCGTATATACATACAGAAACAGCCCCGCGCACTCCAATATGCGTGCCGTAAGCGTGGCAACCGCCGCGCCAGTAACACCCAGCTTCGGCAGCCCCATATGTCCGTAGATCAGCAGGTAATTTAGACAGGTGTTGACTGCCAGTGCCGCACCATTGATGATGGTAGGCACCTTCAAATCCTGAATGGCGCGAGAATTATAATTGATAGAAAAGGACAACGCCGTAAACAGATAGGAGAAACAGGCAATCCTAAGATACTGTACGCCCAATTCCACAACCTCCGGGCTGTCATCAAAAACAGCAATCAGCTGCGGCGCCAGGAAAAAACCACAAACAGTAAAAATACCTGCAATCGCCAGCCCAACTGCATAATCCATCCCCAATATTTTGCGGATGCTTTTGATATCGCCTACGCCAAAGTACTGCGCCGTATAAATCGCCGCACCGCTATACAAGCCATAGCACATGGTCGAAAAGATAAAATAGACCTGATTTGCCGCGCCCACCGCAGCCAGCGCCGTTTCTCCCACCAGGCCGATCATCAACGTATCTACCAGGTTCAGCCCAATACTGATCAGATGCTGAATTACAACCGGAATCGCAATCACCAGCATTTTTTTATAAAACATTCTCTTTTCTGCAACATACTCAAGACTCTGTGTCTGCATAAACTATCCTTCCATCTACCATTGTTATTGCCACGGCAACCTCTTTCAGATGATCCGGCGGAACAGAAAAAATATCTTCTTTCAGCACCACAAGATCTGCAAGCATACCGGGCAGCAGTCTGCCTTTGCGATCTTCCTCGCCCGACATCCGTGCCGCCATATAAGTATAACCGTCAACTGCTTCTTCCAGTGTGAGGGCTTCCCTTGGATACCATCCCTCTGCAGGGTTTCCGTCCAGATCTTTTCTGGTTACCGCCGCATAGAGATTCCACATCGGATTGAAATTCTCTACCGGACAGTCCGTTCCCATCGCCATCTGCATGCCCATATCCTGCATGGTTCTCCAGTGATAACTGGTCCTCATACGGGCAGCACCGACCCGATCTTCTGCCATATGTAAGTCGTATTCGATAAAAATCGGCTGTATATACACATATATTCCGGCAGCAACAATCCGTCTGCACAAATCTTCATTTAAAATCTGCGCATGAATCAGACCATGCCGCGGCTTTATCGCAGGGTACTTTGTCTGGGCTGCTTCAATCGCAGCAATGGCTTGTTCACAAGCCGCGTCTCCAATACAGTGCATCACAACGCCAGTGCCCATTTTGTGCACCTGTTCGACGATTTCAAAGAGCCGTTTCTCATCGCTGTAAACCGCAAAGCCCCGGTTTCCCGCATCGTCACTGTAATCTTCTTTCAGCCAGGCCGTTCGCGAACCTAAAGAACCGTCAATATACAGTTTTACTGTATCTAGTCTGAAAAAATCGTCTCCTTCGCCTAGTCTGTAACCGGCTTCTATGAACTCGTCAAAACGCTCGGTATCTGCCAGCGCACACTGTTCACTGATCCTGACAGACAGTCTGCCTTCTGCGATCAACTGGCGGTAAGCTGTAATAATCCTTGCAAAATTTCGTCCCGGTAAGGTATCAAAATCATCAGTCTGCATTGAGGTGATACCCACCCGGTTTGCATCTCTGCACGTTCTCAAAATCATAGACTTTATCGCCTCTACGCTTGGCTCTTCCACCTGATTATAAACCAGATTCATCATCTCTGCAATACTGCCCGTAGGATTTCCCTCTTCGTCTACTTCATAGTGTCCATCATGGGGTTGCGGTGTATTCCTGTCAAGCCCCATGACTTCCATTGCTTTGGTATTCAATGCAGAGATATGTCCGCAGATGCGAAGCGCATAAATAGGATGCTCCGTAGAGACTGCATCCAGATCCTCTTTGGTCAGATTGCGATTGTCTTCCCAATTGTCGTTATTCCAACCTGCCGCTTCCACCCACGTGCCAGGCGGAATATGGTTTTGATCAATCTGCTCGCGGATGATACGTTTTACCGCTTCACGGGAAGACGCGCCTTCTAAATCCGCTATGGTTTTTCCATATCCATAACTCAAAAAATGCATATGACTGTCATTGAATCCAGGCAGCACGGTCTTTCC
Source organism: uncultured Eubacterium sp. (assembly GCA_947367725.1). Taxonomy (GTDB): domain Bacteria; phylum Bacillota; class Clostridia; order Peptostreptococcales; family Anaerovoracaceae; genus Senimuribacter. Next base: position 5,653 of record CANBFZ010000025.1, on the reverse strand, counting down.
ACAAAGGTCAATGACTTCCCTGCCATCCCTATCTTCCGTTTCTTCCAGCATGGCAGTAATTTCTTCATTGGTTCCCACTGCTGCAATGCGGTGATCATCGATCAGAATTGCCTGCACCACACGACGGTTCTCATCCAGACAATGAATTTTTCCATTCACAAGCGCTCTTCTCATACCTATTTCCTCCTGAGATTAAAACGTTTCCACAAGCTGATTCGGATCAGTAAACGGGATATCGTATTTATCAGCAGTTTCTTTTAGCGTCAACTTTCCCTGATACGTAGTCAGACCTCTGCGCAGACCAGCGTTATCCTTCAGCGCCTGTTTCACTCCTTTTCCGGCAATTTCAACCGCATAAGGAATCGTTGCATTGGCTAAGGTCTCCGACGCCGTTTTCGCAAACGCAGACGGAATATTGTCCACTGCATAGTGCAAAATGCCTTCCTCTGTATATACCGGCTCTGCATGACTGGTGCTTCTGCAAGTCTCAATTGCACCGTGATCATCACACGCTACGTCCACGATCAAAGCGCCCGGTTTCATCAGCTTTAAATCCTCCCGATAAATCAGATGATCCTTTCTGGTTTTGTCCCACAGAATGCAGTTGATGATGACATCTGAATTTTTCAGGCACTTTTCTAGGTTCGCTCGATTGGAATAAAGCAGTTCTACATTATATGGCAAACACTTTGCCGCTGCCTCCATCGCTTTCGTATTGACTTCCAAAATCTGCACCCGATTTCCCAGGTTTCCTGCCAATTCTGCAGCGCCCATCCCGCTGACGCCCGCACCAATAATGGTAACCACTGGACTTTCTACCCCACACACATTGTTCAGGAGAACGCCCTGTCCACCATGCACACTCTGACTGAAGTGCAGCGCAGCCAAAAATCCACCTTTCCCTGCAAGTTCACTCATCGGCGCCAGCAGCGGAAAAGTGCCGTCCTGTGCGATCACATCTTCGTAAGCAATACTGGTGCAGCCGCACGACAACAAATATTCCGTCTGATCCAGATGGGCATTGGAATGAATATACGTGAAGATAATCTTCTGCTCGTTGATGTACTGATATTCCTCCGGAAAAATTTCCTTTACTTTATAAATCAGTTCTCCCCTCTGCCAGGCTTCTTCTTTCTCTACAATCTCTGCGCCCACTGCTTCATATGCGGCATCTGGAAAGTAGCTGCCCAGACCGGCGCCTCGTTCTACCAAGACGGTATGTCCCCGTCTCACCAGTTCGCCTGCTGTAGTCGGTGTGGCTGCCACTCTGTTTTCATAAGGCTTGATTTCTTTTATGACACTGATTATCATTTTGCTTCTTCCTTTCTTTTTTCTAATGGGTCTGCTATAAAGCACCTTATTTTTTAGTGAAGCAAAACTCGTGCCAACGAAAAAGCAGGAGAACGGTTTCTTCCTTCTCCTGCTTTCTACTGGATGAATCCATTGAAATTCCTTATTTTTCATCTAGCATTATGCTGTTTCTAAATCCTCGTCTATGAAAACACCCTGCTTCTTCTTGTATAAAATAAATTTAACAGTGTCAATTCTTTTTTCTCGTGTTATGTGATTGAACAGAAGCTTCTACTACATCCATCATCTCATTCACCTCAATCACGCCGGTATGGCGAATTTCTTTTTTCTCCAGGTCTTTTAATCCCTTCGGCACGCGGACACCGGTTTTTTCAGCTAGTGCCTCCACATAGCGGAAACCGTCTTCTTCCTCGCCAAGTCCAATAGATTTTGCCACGCTTTCAGCAAATTTGTAGGCGCTTGCAGTAGATGCAATTACAGTCGGCGCAGTATCGCCCGTCGCTTTTCTGTAATCCTCGTAAACTTTATAAGCGACTGCCGTGTGCGTATCCATCAGATAGCCGTGTTCGCAGTACATCTTGCCGATGGTTTCGTTGGTCTGCGCCACATCTGCAAAGCCGCCGTAAAACTCCGCCAGCCCTGCCTTAATCCGATCGCTGACGGTATAGGATTTCTCCGTATCCAGCTTTCGCATCAGTTCTTTAATTTCTTCGCCGTTGCCGCCAGACAAGTGATACAGCAGTCTTTCCAGATTGCTAGAAATCAGAATGTCCATGGACGGTGAATTGGTCAGATAAAAATCTCTCTTGGTATCGTACACGCCAGTATTGATAAAATCCGTCAATACTTTATTTTCATTGGAAGCGCAGATAAATTTTCCTACCGGAATGCCCATCTGCTTCGCATAGTAGCCTGCCAGAATATTGCCGAAGTTTCCTGTCGGCACAACGATGTTCATCTTCTCGCCGTTTTTCAGCACGCCTCGTTCTACCAATTTCAGATAACTGTAAACATAATAAGCCACCTGCGGCACCAGACGTCCGATATTGATGGAATTGGCAGAAGACAGTTTGCAGCCAGCTGCAGCCAATTTTTCTGCAAAAGCGTTATCGTTAAAAATCTTTTTTACCCCCGTCTGCGCGTCGTCAAAATTGCCGTTAATGGCAAAGACATGGGTATTTGCACCTTCCTGGGTAACCATCTGTCGCTCCTGCACCTGGCTGACGCCCTGATTTGGGAAAAAGACAATAATTTCTGTACCCGGCACATCCGCAAAGCCTTCCAGCGCCGCCTTTCCTGTATCACCAGATGTTGCAGTCAAGATGCAAATCTTTTTATCCTCATGCTCTTTCTTTATGGCAGTTGTCAAAAGATAAGGTAGAATGGAAAGCGCCATATCTTTAAATGCCGCAGTTTTTCCGTGATACAATTCCAGGAAATACGCGTCACCTGCTTCCACAATCGGCGCAATATCTGCCGCTTCAAATTTCGCATCGTATGCACCGTCAATGCAGTACTGCAGCTCTTCTTCTGTGTAATCGTCAAAGAACGCACCGATAATGGCAAAGGCAACTTCCTGATAGGTCTTACCTACCATATCTTCTATTTGAAACGGAAGCACCGGAATCTCTACCGGCACGTAAAGACCTTTATCCTCAGAAAGTCCCTGAATAATCGCCTGTGCGCCGGTCAGTTCCTGTTTGCTTCCTCTTGTGCTTTTGAATTTTCTCATTTTGGTTCTCCTTTATCTTTTATCTGAAACGCAAGGCGTGAACTGCCTGCCATTTAAATCATAAAAATCAAAATTTCCACTAGACAATAAGTACTTTTAAGTATATAATAAATGTTGTGAGATTTCAACCTCATTCATAAATTTTATAGGCTGCCATGGTCAAGTGGTCAAGACGTAGCCCTCTCACGGCTGAATCAGGGGTTCGACTCCCCTTGGCAGTACCAAGAATAAAAAACAGACATCATTCGGTGTCTGTTTTTTATTACTTTGCTATATCAAAAGGGGAGTCGAACCCCTACTGCTAGCGTGCTTTGATAAGCATTTTTAATCACGTGCAAATAGAAAAGCAGCTGGCATGGATCTTGATCCAAACAGGCTGCTTCTCTGCATTTATTTATCGTTTGATTCGCTTTGCTTTCTCTAGGGTCTGTTTCCCGAACAATCCATCGACTGTCAAGCGATACCGGCGCTGAAAGCGCTTAACGGCATCTGTCGTCAAAGGACCATAAATACCGTCCACCGTCAGAGAGTCCCCATACCAGTTAAAGAAGCGCTGCAGTTCCCGCACTTTCTTGCCGCGGTCACCAGGTACAAAATATCCTCGTTTCGGTAGAGACAATGGCCCTTCATAGACATGCTTTTCCACTTTACCATAGGTTTTATAGCACCAGTTCACATCAAACCGTCCCGGCACATTCTTAAACCGTCCCGACGAAGTGAATTGCCACATTGCGGTTTTTCCTGCATAGTCATTGGTATCGTTATATTGTGCCACCCATACATCGATGCCCTGCAGGTTGCCTATTTTATTAGTCAGCCACGAATAAGATGCATATACGCCGGCTCTACGCCCCTGCTTTCTTACCTCTTTGATAAAGGCCTTAATCACTCTAGTCAATGCAGATTTAGAAAGTCTGCCCTGGGTCATGGCATCTTCTACGTCCATCCAAATCGGATAGTCAAAGTTTTTACCCTTGCATAAAGCCACGGCATGACGTGCTTCTGCCCGTGCCTGTCTTACCGTCATAGCAGTAGAGTAATAGTAAGCACCAAATCCTAAACCAGCAGCTTGTGCCATTTTATAATTATGAGAAAACGTGCTGTCTTCCATCTTTCCCCGGTATCCGCCGGCTCTTGCAATGACAAACCGCACACCGTCTCGTTTCATTCTTTTGTAATGCTCTTCCGTCAGCATTCCATTCCAGTAGCTGACGTCAATTCCTTTTTTTCTTGCCATAAAAACACCCCGGAATATCCTATGCCGGGGCGTCTTGTTCTGTTCCTTTATTCTGCAATTTCCCTAGAAGATGCAGGCATTTTACTCAGATACGCTTCCTGTACTGCCGGCACATAATAGGTGCTGTAATGCATCAGTGCGCCGTCTGCTTCATCGGTTCGCACATCGAAGGCGTAGTAAGGCATAAAAATATTGCACTGTGGTCCTGTCAGATAGACCAGCGTGCACCGCTCAACTTGATCAAGGGATGGCAGCTTGCTGCTGCCCGCAATGTATTCTCCTTTTTCCAGCAATCCCTTCGCTTCTGATGCGGTAATAATAGGATATTCTTCAATTTTTCTGCCTGACGCCAGGTTATCCATCATCATAATCCCGGTCAGCTGTCCCATCTCGTTGACAGTAAAACGCATTCGCTTTAGATTATAACTTACAATCTGCTCCTGCAAATTCTCGCCCGCATCATACCCCGCCAGAATCCAGCGCGTTTCCCCGTTCTTATCATAAAACATGCGAATACTGGTCTTAGGATTGGAAAATCCCATCAGTACGCCATACTGTTCCAAAAGATATCCCGTAAGCTGTTCTGCGGTTTCGCTATCCATTTCAGACGCAGCGGTGCAATATGTCTCTGGCAGTACTTTCGGTGTATCAAATGTAATCTTCGTAAAGTTATTATATGTCACGGTAATCGTACCGTCCTGCGTATAAGCAGTGGCTTTATACGCATGCTGCATCGCGCCGCTTTCCTTATCCTCTGTGTCTTCAGCGACAACATCAGTTTCGTCTTCCTGTTGGTCCGCTTTTGGCGCAATTTCCCGATCATAACGAATTTCGTGGATGGTCAAATCCAATACGTTTGCCGCGGCTCGCAGCTTTTGATCCAGCATTCCATCTTCCGCAGGCACTGCTTTTTGATCTGCTTCACCTGCATAAGCGATATTTTCATATACTGGCAGTGTTTCTACAGAACCGTCTTCTTCCCATGGATTGCCGTCCTTTTGTGCGGAAGGATTGCCCAGTTTCTGCTTCGGCTCCCTCGTCTTTGCCGCATAATTGTCAACGGACAGGGTTGGCAGATTTTGCTTTTCTTCCGTCAAATTCTGTAATAACGTCTCCTTTCCTGATTCCTGCTCTTTCAGCAGCGCTGTTTTCCTGTACCATAGTAATGTACAGCCCTTCCGGGATTCCAAAACTCTCTGATAAATCGTCTGTCACATCCTGTCCGGATACGCCCAGATATGAAGAATTTGATTCGTCTACCACTTCTCTTGTAATCAGGTCATTGATAATCGGCTCCGCTGCAGAAATGGGAATTGCAAATCCCATGCCTTCCACACTGGTATCATTGTATTTTACAGAGTTAATTCCAATCA
>CANBFZ010000024.1 GCA_947367725.1 uncultured Eubacterium sp. | reverse complement strand
ATACCCACAGCTACGGAAAATTTGTACCGGAAATCATTGAAATTGATAAACAGCTGAGAGACATCATGTTTGGAGGTGACAGATAATGGCTTTACCAAAAGATTACGATTCCGTCATGAAACGGTCCAATGATATTAACCTGAAAGCACTGGGCATCGACTATAACGAGTTTGAATCCGGCTCGGTTGCCTTTGATTTTGAAGGTCTCATGGCGAAGACAGGATATACAGTAGAAGAAGTGGCAAAGATTCAGGCAAAAACTGCGGTTGGAAATACACCGCTGATTGAGCTGCGTAACTTGACTGAACTGGCAAGAAAATATGCAGCGCCAGGCAAAGGGGCAAGAATCTTTGCAAAGGATGAAGCAGCCAATGCTTCTGGCTCCTTTAAAGCCAGAAGAGCAGCCTGCGCAGTAGCACATGCAAAGAAGCTGGGCTACAAAGGCGTTATGGCGGCAACTTCCGGCAATTACGGTGCAGCAGTTGCATCCCAGGCAGCGATGCAGGGATTGCAGTGTATCGTTGTGCAGGAATGTTATGATTCCAAGGGCGTGGGCCAACCTGAAATTGTGGAAAAGGCAAGAAAGTGTGAGGCATATGGAGCAGAAGTAGTACAGCTTACTGTAGGACCGGAACTCTTTTATTCATTCCTTTCTATCTTAGAAGATACTGGTTATTTCAATGCCTCACTCTACTCGCCTTTTGGAATTGCAGGGGTAGAAACCCTGGGCTATGAAATTGCACAGCAGTGTAGAGAAATGACCGGAAAGAATCCAGATGCAGTGGTTTGCACTACCGCAGGTGGCGGTATGATTACAGGCACTGCAAGAGGGCTGATAAAAGCAGGCGCGACAGATACAGAAATTATTGCAGCGTCTATCGATCTGACCGGTCTGCACATGGCGTCAGATACCCAGTTTAATAAAAAATCCTGCACCACAGGGCACACCGGATTTGGCGTGCCGCATGCAACAGGACCGGATCATTCCGATACCCCGCGCAGTGCAGCAAGAATTTTAAGATATGCAGATAAATACGTAACGGTTAAGCAGGGTGAAGTGATGTATATGACAGAAGCCCTTGCAAATCTTGAGGGAATCGAAAGAGGGCCTGCAGGCAATACAGCGCTGGCAGCAGCCTTTTCACTGGCACAGGAAATGCCAGAGGATGCGATTATCGTCATCAGCGAAACGGAATATACCGGTGCGGGGAAACACATCCAGCCGCAGCTTGATTTTGCAAGAGACAACGGCATTGAAATCAGATTTGGAAATCCTGCCGAAGAAGATAAGCCAGGTGAAAATATCATCCTGCCGGCAAACCCTGGTCTGATCAAACATCAGGTCGCAGATATTCACCACTTTAGACAGTCCATGATCAAGAGAGCTTGCAGAGAAGCTGGTGTAGAACCTTGTGATCTGACGGCAGAGGACATCGCATATCTGGCAGAAGAGACAAAGACCGATGCGGCTTTTGTCAAGGAGACTTTAGGGCTTTAACAATCGGAGGAAAAAAGAATGAGCAAGAAAATTGTATTTTGCGGCGGCGGCAATATGGCAGAGGGCATCATCCGGTGCATCATCGGGAAAAAGACTGCCGCAGCGGAGGATATTACGGTCAGCGAAATGCTGCCGGCACGTTGTGAATATTTGAAGGAAACTTACGGCGTGACTGCTGTGACCGATGCGTCCAGTGCCATTGAAGAAGCAGCTATGGTGATCATTGCAGTGCTTCCGCAGCATGTGCCAAGTGTCACTGGCGTACTGAAGAAGCTGATGAAAGAAGATACCGTTCTGATGTCTATTGCTGCAGGGGTTAAATTGGAGACCTTAGAGGAGCAGGTTGGCGCCGGTAAGAAAATTGTTCGTATTATGCCAAATACGCTGGGGCAGTCCGGCAACGGACACAGTGCAGTCTGCTTTAACGCAAACATGAATGACGAAGATAAAGCTTTTGCGCTGCAGGTGCTGGAATCTTTGGGACAGACCATTACATTACCGGAAAATAAGTTTGGTGAATTTACTGCGTACAGCTGTTCCGGACCGATGTGGCTGTATCAGATGGCAGATACCCTGATTGATGCAGGCGTTTATGCCGGATTTAGCCGCAGTGACGCTCGTGCTATGGTCATTAAAAATATGTTGGGTGTCGCTATGATTCTGGACGAAACAGGCGATGAGCCAAAAGCTAGAGTCAGCGAAATGTGCTCTCCAGGCGGCGTAACCATCGAAGGTTATAAATCACTGGTGGACGAAGGATTTGCTTCTGCCGTGATGACGTCTGTGGATAAAGCCGTGAAGAAGGCAAACGCGATTAAATAAGGAAATAAAAAATAGAGGACTGTTCTGTTGGAACTGATCCTCTATTTTTTTATGCGGGGTACTGCCGCTGAAAACGGATAGAAAGCGCAAAGTTCTGCATTTCATGGTGCTTTTTACTGATTTGCAGAACTGGGTTCTGCATTTTGGTACTTTAGAACTTGATTTGCAGAACTTTTTGCTTCTATAATCATGATTTGATTTGGAAAGTTCTGCAATTCATGTGTTTTTTTATGGATTTGCAGAACTGGGTTCTGCATTTTTGCCATTTTAACTTTAAAATGCAGAACTTTTCACTTGAAAAGAATTAGCGCAGCCGATTTTCTTATTTTCCACTGGCTTTCTTCTGCACCTGGTCGATGGCGTCCATAATTGCAAAGCGGAACCCGTTCTTTTCCAAGGCTTCTACGCCACAAATTGTAGTGCCAGAAGGCGAGCAGACGGCGTCTTTCATTTGTCCCGGATGATCACCGGATTTCAGTGCCATTTTTCCTGTGCCGACCAGCATCTGCGCAATCAGCTTGTAGACCACAGGACGCGTCAGCCCGTGTTTACAGCCGGCATCTCCCAGCGCTTCCATGAACATAGAGACGAAAGCAGGAGAGCAGCCAGCGATGGCGCCGGCGATACCCATATGCGCCTGATCCATCCAAAGGAATAGTCCCAGATGACCGAGCAGTTCGCTGATCAATACTTTTTCGTCCTCTGTTAGAGAATTATCTTCCTCACAGATAAAGATTCCCTCACAGGCAGAAACTGGTGTATTTGGTGCGGTGGCAACACAGTGGGCGTCAGGCAGAATGGCGCTTAATACATCGTGATAGGTGTTTGCAGCCAGAGAGACGACCACTTTTCCACGTAGCGCATCTGCAAGAGGTTCCATAACCTCTTTGACCATATAAGGCTTGACCCCGATGAAAACGATGTCGCAGGCTGCAGCGACTTCCTCCGCAGTTTGGCAGAGGTGAATGCCTTGGCTAGCAGCTTTTTTGCACAGTTTATCATAATCTTTTGCACAAGCAAAAATCTGCGCAGGCTGTACAGCGCCTGAAAGCATCAGCCCAGCGGCAGTAGCGCCTGCCATATTTCCGTAACCAATAAATCCTAGTTTTACGTGTTCCATTTGAGACATGTTTTTTCCTCCTAACGATGGTGTTTTAAAGCGGTATAGGTTTTTAAATCTTGCTGCAGGTGATCATAGACGATGTGTTTTGCTTTTTCACCGTCTCTTTTGCGAAAGGCTTCGACCAGCTGGCGATGCTGTATGAGCGCCTGCTCTTTAAAATTATTCGCGTTTTCCTTCAGCAGCAGATAGATTGTATTGATAATCTGCTTGTCGAATACATCATAATATGCGTTTAAAACGCTGATGATCAGATTGTTCTTCGACTGTATTCTGATAAATTTGTGAAACTCATAGTTTGCAGCATTGAGGGCATCATAATCACCAGCGGCGTTTTCACAAAGCTGCATCAGGTTTTCTAATTTTGCAATGCCGACGTCGTCAATTTTTTTCGCAGCTAGGCTGGCGGCTTCCGGCTCGAAAGAACAGATGAATTCTACCATCTCATCCGTTGTAGCAAGTTCCAAACTGGCAGAGTAATTCCCCTGCATGGCGATGGTATCTCGGCACTTGACATAGGTACCGACTTTTGTACGTTCAATGAAACCCTGGGTTGCCAATTTTTTGTAGGCGTCTCTGAGGGTACCGCGGCTGACATTGAGCATTTTACAGAATTCATTTTCGTTGGGAAAAACAAAGCCGTCCTCAAACTCCTCGCTGGTAATCATCAGCTTGATCTGATCTGCCAGATAGTCGGATTGGGTTTTAAACTGCTCCATGGATAGCTTTCCCAGTAGTTCAGTTTTATCCATGTACACCTCCATCTGTATGTATTATAATAGGTATCATTGTAATCCAGAGGTATTATAGCGTTTTCCCTGCTGGCAGTCAAGAGGATTTGACCAGATGTCAAACAAGATGCAGATTAGATTTATTATCTTTTTGTCAAGGCAGCGTTGCCATATGGATGATAGGCAGAAAAGCGATTTCATGTTATCATCTTGTTAGACAACATACATGTTAAAGAAGCCGAGAGGTGTATGGCGGTATGTTGCTTGTGTACACAGAACAAGTAAAGAAATGTATCTAGTCAAGTAGTAACCAAGGAGAAAGCTATGGAAAAGAAAATAAAAACTCCGAGTTTCCTTGCTGCAATCTCCGTTATGATTGCTGTTGTAGCAATTTTGATGGTAAGTTTGCTGGCATGGAATATTGACATTCGTGTCGCATTATTATTCGCAATTATCGTGGTAAGTGTCTATGCGATCTATCTAGGCTTCAAATGGGATGATATCCAGAAGATGATGCTAGACGGCGTGTATAGTATGCTGATTGCCACCTTTATCCTGTTGCTAATCGGAGCGGTTATCGCTACCTGGATTGCATCAGGTACCATTCCGTATATTATTTATATCGGTTTGAAACTTATTAATCCGAAACTCTTCCTGATCTGTGCTTGTGTCGTATGCTCCTTTATGTCCATTGCCTGCGGCAGTTCCTGGTCTTCTGCCGGAACAGTCGGTATCGCATTCATGGGCATCGGCGCAGGACTTGGCATCAACCCGGCATACACTGCAGGCGCCATTGTATCTGGTTCTTATTTCGGAGATAAGCTGTCACCGTTCTCTGATACAACAAACCTGGCATCCGCTATGTCCGGCGTACCACTATTCTCACACATGAGTTCTATGCTGTGGACGACCGTGCCTGCTTACATTATATCTATTGTACTGTACGGCATTCTGGGCTTTACGTCCGTAGCAAAGGGTACCGTTGATGAATCGACCGTAAATCTTTATCTGGACAACCTGGATGCAAATTTCAACTTAACACCGGTTTGCTTATTGCCGATTGTTGTACTGTTGTTTGTTGTAATTAAGAAAGCACCGGCCATTCCGGGACTTGTAATATCTGCGCTGCTGGGTGGTGCCATGGCGATGATTTTACAGGGTACTTCCTTTATTGATATTTCCAATATCATGTACAACGGATTTACGATTGAATCTGGTGAAGCAGATATTGACAGACTGCTCAACCGCGGCGGTATTTCCAGTATGCTGTGGACTGTAGCGCTGTACTTCTTTGCCTGCATCTTAGGCAATATTCTGGATACGACAGGTATACTGCGTACTGTGCTTGAAAAGGTTGCAAGCGTAACAAAGAGAGCAAGCACGCTGATTACCGCAACACTGGTGTCCTCCTTTGCAATGCAGGCGCTGACCGGTTCTCTGGAAAGCTCCATGCTGATTAACTCCAAGCTGTTTGCACCAGCATACGATGATCTGGAAATTGATAGAAAAGTACTTTCCCGTTCCCTGGAAGACACCGGCACAATGTGCTGCGCACTGATTCCATGGAACTCCAACGGCATGTATATGGCAAGTACATTAGGCGTAGCAACGCTTTCTTATCTGCCATTCTGCTTCTTAGGCTGGATTACACCGGTTGTAGCACTGATTTTCGCCTTCACAGGCATTGGTGTATTCTATAAAAATGGAAAGAAACCATCAAAAGCAAGCTAAATATTGCTCTACAAAAACCGTCCGCAGCGGGAAAAACGCTGCGGGCGGTTCTTTTTTTGCGGGTAGACGCATAGAGTTTTAGCAGGAATCATTTTGAAGGGAGAAGAACTATGACATACGAAAAGGATATACCGGAGTACGCCCTGCAGCCGGCGAGAGCGCCGAAAGTCATTCCGGCAGAAGCCATCTATAATACACAGAAAATGATCTACCCGGCGGAGGAACAAACCATTACGTATGAGTTTGAAGAGGATATTCTGGTGCCGGACACCAAGCCGGACATGAGGGAAATACTTTTGATGGACGCAGGCTGCGACATTATGCCCACAGAGAAAAAAGTATCTCCCAAAACTGACGACCTGTTAAACATTACGGGGAATATTACCATTCAGACGATATATAATGCGGAATCGGAGGAAAAGGAACCAATTTCTATTACTTCCAGAGTCCCGTACAAGTACCAGTGGAGTTTAAATCCTAGGGATCAGGCAGATGGTGTATTCGGATGCCGTGTAAAAAATCTGGAATATATGATTGTCAATGAAAGAAAGTTCCGTGTAAAAATCACGCTGGAATTTACGGGACAGCTATTTTGCCAGCGGGAATTTCAGTTTTTTGACGGACTGAAAGAGGAAAGCCTGCAGGCAAAGCGAGAGCAGGTATCTATGACCTGCCTGGAGCTGACCAAAAAAGACGAAGTTTCTATTGATGAAACGTTTAAAGGAAAAGACACTTCTCTGCGTCCAGAGTATATCCTGAAACAGGATTTTACCATTACAGAAAACTACCGACAGGTGACGACAGAAAAAGTGGTCATTAACGGATTTATTTTCTGCAGCCTGCTGTACTCGGCACAGGCAAACGACGGAGAAAATACCCGTTCTGTCATCTGTCATCACAATCAGCGCATTGAATTTACGCAGTTTGTATCGATTGAAAAAGAGCAGAGAGGGAAAAACTGGAGTGCGGTAAAAACTGCCTTCCATGGAAAAAATCTGGCTGTCACCATTGACCATGGCGAAGAAGAGGGGGCAGAAGTGCAGTTCCGTATCAAAGGGGATGTACAGACCAGGATAGAACTTTACGAGTTGCGGCAGAAAGAAGTGATTGTCGATGCTTACCATCTGGAGAAGAATTTCCAGTTTCAAACGACAAAACAGACCCTTTCCAATATCACTGGGGAAGCGATATCGGAGACGTCCATTCGGGAAATCGTTAATCTGCAGGAGGGGATGAAAGCATCGGAAGCGATATACTGCACCGCGGTACTGCAGGACTTACAGTGTAGTGCAGAGCGAGGCAGAGTTGTCGTAAACGGCAGCGCGGCATGTTGTGCACTCTGGAAGGATCAGGAAGAACATTGCCACAGCGTGAAGATTACACCGGATTTCCGCGGTACTGTGGATCTGGAACAGGCGCAGATCAATCAGAAAGCGGGCGTTAGAGCAATGGTGAAGAGTGCCTGGGTGGAACTGATTAATGAAAAACAGATTGAAATCAACTGCACCATTCTTTTGTGCGTAGAACTTTACGATGAAAAAGAGGTTGCGCTTCTGACCCAGCCTTGCTTTGCGGAAAAACACGCGGAGAAAGAATATCCCATGGTGATCGTGACAATGAAAAAAGGCGAGAGCCTATGGGAACTGGCAAAACGTTACAGAACGACGGAAGAGCATATTAAAATTGCAAATCAGCTAGAAGAAGAACCGGAAGTAGGAAAAAGACTTTTAATTATGAAATAAGTGTTTAGATTTCTGATTTCTGTCCATACTTTCTCATAGAAAGGATGGAAATGATATGAAATTGACACGTTTACAAAAGGAAATTCTTATTTGGTTGCTGCTGTTTTCGGTGTGTGCCGGAATGGGGGTTTATTACATAAACCATACGCCCAATGACCACCCAGGTATGATTCGTCTCCACGTGGTTGCCAACAGTGATTCGGCGGAGGATCAGGCCTTAAAGCTGAAAGTCCGCAACGAAATTGTCAAATTTATGGAAGGACAGGAAAGTCTGGAAAGTGCCAGAGACTACCTAAACGCGAATCTTTCGAATATAGAAGACATTGCTGAGGAAGTGATTGCTGAAAATGGCTTCGACTATCCGGCTTATGCCAGACTGAAAGTGACATTTATTCCGGAAAAGAGCTATGAGGATTTAACACTTCCTGCAGGCAATTACGAAGCGCTGAAAGTGACGCTGGGCAGAGGCGACGGGCAGAATTGGTGGTGCGTGATTTTTCCGCAGCTCTGTCTCATCGGTGAGGAAAACGGTTCTGAAAAGCTGGTATTGAAATCAAAAGTAAAAGAAATGATGAAAGGCTCCGTATAAACCATGCGGCGCCTTTTGTGCTATTTTGCAGAAATTGTGGTGGAACTTATGGAAACAGGATCATGGATTGCAGATGTTTTGAGATTTTCCCCTAGAAGTTGCATATTTTTCCCCTGTGAGTTCCTTTTCATTTTTTCAAAATATGGTAAACTAAATAGACACGTTATAATAATTGTGGAAGAAATGAGATGCGGTAAATGATGATAACAGAGGAAGAGTTGGCAGCGCGTAAAGCGCTGCTTTGTGAGAAGTATGACAATGTTGTGAAACTGACCTATCATTTTGGCGTTCTGGATAGTGACAGAGATGATGTGGTGCAGGAAGTTTTCATCGCAGCATATACCCATCTTCGCCAGCTTAGAAATGTGGCCAGCATGGACTCGTGGTTGTATAAAATTACGATGCGCTGTGCAGGCAAAGTACATAAGCGCAACAAGAAAAAGTTTGCATGCGAACTGCAGTATGAGTCTTGCCTGGAAGCACTGGAGCTGATGCAGGAGCATGCGTATGAACTTGCAGCAGAATTTGGTGGAAAAGACATCTTCGAATTGATGGGAGAACTTACGCCGCCCGCGCCTAAAATTTTACAACTGCGTTATGTACATGGACTTTCCATGGTGGAGATCGCCAAGCTTCTTGACATGAATTACAATTCAGTAAAGACCATTGAGAACAGAGCACGTAAGGTTCTGAGAAAAATGATTGAGGAAAGGAGCGAAGCGCGCGATGAAACACGATGTGGAACGAGCAATAGCGGAAGCACGAAAAAGAGCGATGGTTACGAGGAACTATAAAATTGATGATAACGGTGAAGCGCGCCCTTTCTTTGATGACGGCGATCCGAAACTGACGTATGAGGAAGCTTGGTTTATGGCTGCAGTCGGCGAAAAGATAAAGGACATAGACAGAAAGGAACAGATGCGAAACCCTAGAAAGATTGAACAGAAAAAGACAGTCCTTACACCGGCTGTCATAGAAGGCTGGGTAGAAGAAGCGCGCCAGAAAAAGCATGCCCGCCGAAGAAAATATGCAGCGGTTGCGGCCTGTCTGGTTTTGGGTTGTTGCGGTACAGCAAGTGTTGTGAATTCGGTGATTCCTGACACTGTCATCGCTGGAAAAAATCCGCCGAAAGTGACAGAAGAGGGCAATAACGTAATTGTGAAACCGGGGCAAGGCGAAGCCGGGGAGAATCTTGGTGTTAAAAAAGTTATCATTGACAATTGGAATCGAATTGATACAATTAAGAAAATGTATCCGGATTTGCTGATACCTCGATATATTCCGGAAGGATATACTTTCCAGATGTTGAATATTGAAGCGACTGAATTAGTCCAGACATACAGTTATACCTTTGTAAATGGGAAAGAGGTATTGCATATTGTACAAGATTTGGGAACTGATGTGAAATTAATAAAGGATTATGATCGAAGTATTGAAACTGATGCAGGTATAGAGATAAGAATGAAAGAAGATATGGGCAAGAATGGTTTTTTCCTTTTTAACAACAGTGTATGCAATATTGAAATAGAATTGTCGGATGCGGAGTTCAAGAAAATTGCAGATGCATTAGAGAGATGATAAGACTCTCTAAATTTTAGAAAGGATTAGAATAATCGGTGCTAGAGAATTGAACTCCATCGTATCTATCTATGCTAACACACTTAATTCTGTATACGACACCTTTTTTGACGTTCCATTCATCATAAGTTAAAACAGTTTTCTTATCGGAACCGACATATTTGATGGTGTTGCCGCTAACATCAGTAGCGGTAACCCAGCTGCTGCCAGACTTTTTCTGTAAAGTGATGGTTACAGTATAGCTTTTAGCAGTTGAAGTAAATGTAACGGCTACACTGGCAGCAGCTTTGGTGTCGCTGATTCGTTTTGCAGTGATTCCTACAGACCCAGTGCTATAAGTGGATGCGTCATCTGCGAATGCAAAGACAGAAGTCATGCCGACAGCCAGCGCCATCATCAGAAATAGGCAAATTAATTTTCTTTTCATAAAATTTCCTTTCATAGAAATGGGTAATCTTTGCAAAGCAAGTATAGCTTTGTGATCTTTTAGTGTCAAGAATTGCACATGGGTAGGGTAACACGAACCAGTGCTGTGAATCATTGATAAAAAAGAGTTGCTTTTCATGACTATAACTTTCAATGTTATTGTGAAGTTGTGCAATCACAGTAATTATGAGTTAATATGCACAACTGCTGCCACCACGACAACAAAAAAGTTGTGCAACCACAGTGATTATGGATTGATATGCACAACTGCCACCACTGCGACAACAAGAAAGTTGTGCAACTACAGTGATTATGGATTGATATGCACAACTGCCGCCACTGCGACAACAAGAAAGTTGTGCAAATACAGCGAATATAGATTGATATGCACAACTGCCGCCACCACGGCAGCAAGAAAGTTGTGCAAATACAGCAAATATGGATTGATATGCACAACTGTCACCACCACGATAGTAGAAATTACGATCGTCACTGCTGTAACCTGAGGACCAGCGGGGTATTTGCTGAAACATAAGTGAATGCGCGGCTGGACGCACTGAAAAATTTATGCTAAAATGAGGACGAGATAATAGTTATAAGAAATGTGATTTAGGAGGGAAATTATGCTAGTATTGAAAAATGCGCGTTTAATCCCGGAATTGACAGAGGGATATACAGACAAAACAGCAGATGTTGTTGTAGACGGCAGCCAGATTGTAGACATCAAACCGGCGGGCAGCGTCAGCGCGGAAGCGGACAAGGTGATCGACCTTGCAGGAAAGACATTGATGCCAGGTCTTATCGAAGGCCATCTGCATCTGGATCTTTGCGGAAAGAATACATTTGAAGAAAATGTGGAGCCGGATTCCTACCGCATCATGCGGTGCTTGCAGTTGGCGCAGGACAATCTGCGAAAAGGCTATACCACGGTTCGTGATGTAGGCGATAGAAATAATATTACCATTGGGCTGGCAAGAGCCGTCAATGAAGGCTTGGTCATGGGACCGGACATTTTGACAAGTGGTATTATCATTTCGCCGACAGAGATGGGCAACGACTTTTTCGGCACCATGTATACCGAATGCGATTCCCCGGCGGAATTTACCAAAGCAGTGCGCCGCCAGTATCAGCTGGGTGCAGACTGGATCAAAATCATGGGAACCGGCGCGGTGATGAACCCAGGCGGTGAGCCAGGCATGCCGATTATTTACGAAGAAGAACTGCAGGCAGCCTGCAGAGCGGCAGACTATGTGGGACTGCCGGTGGCAGTACACTGTCACGGGACGGAAGCCATCAAAATG
>CANBFZ010000023.1 GCA_947367725.1 uncultured Eubacterium sp. | reverse complement strand
TCCACTGCTCCAAAGGGCAGAGATCCGAAGGAACACGGTTATCCAATTCACATGTGCGAAGTGCTGAATCAGTTGACTGCACCGGTATATCTGGAAAGAACCTCCTGCAATACGCCTGCTAACGTTCGTAAGACAAAAGCAGCAATTAAAAAGGCTTTCCAGGCACAGGTTGACGGGAAAGGCTTCTCCATGGTTGAAATCGTAACTTCCTGCCCGACCAACTGGGGTCTGAACGAAATGAAAGCACTGGACTTCTTAGAAGAAAAGATGCTTGCTGAGTTCCCTCTGGGCGTATTCAGAGATAAGACAAAGGAGGAGTAAGAAGATGGAAAGAAATTTAATTGTTGCCGGATTCGGCGGACAGGGCGTTATGATGCTGGGAACCCTTCTGGCACAGGCAACCTGCGAATCGACTGATAAACACGTAACGTATTTCCCTTCCTACGGCGCTGAAATGCGTGGGGGCACTGCAAACTGCTATGTAGTAATCTCCGATGACGAAATCGGTGCGCCTGTAATGGATGCGGTGGAAGATTTAATCGTCATGAACGATCCTTCCCTGAACAGATTCCTCCCGAAACTGAAGAAGGACGGTATTCTGTTCATCAACAGCTCCATCGTACTGTCTCCAATCGAGAGAGACGATGTAAAAGTTGTCAGAGTACCAGTTACCGAAATGGCACTGGAAATGGGAAATCCAAAAGTTCTCAACATCATCATGCTGGGCGCTTATATCGGTGCAACAGAAGTTGTTCCAAAAGAGGTTATTATCGAAACCATTAAGAACAAGCTGGGTAAGAAAAAACCAGAATTTCTGCCGATGAACTTAGAAGCCTTTGAAAAAGGCTTCGCAATCGGCGCTGCTTCCAAATAACCATAAATACTGAAAGTGAAAGAGAGCATGTTCGGCTGACCGCCGGAAGTGCTCTCTTTTCTGTGAAATTTGTACAACGTCTGCACAGCGCAGTGTGCCCGGTGGAACTTCCACCGGGCACACTGCGTTTTTCAATTGGAGTACATTTACATAGATGATTGTGATTATGCTTGATTTAATCCTTTACGAGCGAGTCTGCTGATTTCCAGTGCCGGTCCGATTGCAACTCCCGGCTTGGTTTTCATGTAGCAGATCAAGTCTTCCAGCATGTTGATGCGGCTGACTCTTCCGATGCACTGTGGGTGCAGTACCAGGGTCATGAGACCACTTTCCTCATAAAGCCCGTCAAACTCGCTTTGCCAGATATCCCGCACATACTGAGGTGAACAGATTCTTCTTCTTTCCGGCTGCTGCAGGGTGAAGAAGAAGTGAGACGTATCGTCGTACAGCCAGGAAAACGGCAATTCGATTAATTTCTGCCCGTCTTCACTTTCGTGGTAATAAGGCCAGTCGCATGCCATTGTGTTTGAAGAATATTCAAAGCCGCTTGCCATAACATTCCGAATGGTTTCTTCCGTCAGGATTGCTTCTGGAGCCCTGTAGCCCAGCGGCTCAACACCCAGCAGTTCTTTCATGATTTTTTTGGATTTGGCAACCAGCTCTTTATCCTGTTCCGGGAAATAAGTGGTTTCATGGAGATAACCGTGATATCCGATTTCATGACCTCGTCTTACAATTTCACGACAGATTTCTGTGTGCTGTTCGATGACCCAGCCAGGAATAAAGAATGTTGCTTTCAGCTGCTGTCTGTCCAGCATGTCTAAAATTCTTGGTACGCCAACCTTTGGACCATATGCGCCCTCTGCCATCAGATTCGGGTTGTTTAAGCTGTCCATGGTGCGGGAAAACCAAAAGGTTTCCGCATCCAGGTCAAATGTCAGGGCGACGCCCATTTTTACGCCTTCCGGCCAGTTCTTTCTCATTGTTCTTCCTCCTCTATATCAAATTCTAGTTTACCGTCGATATAGGTTTGCATAACTTGGATGTTTTTGATTTCATCCTGTGGTACACTGAATACGTCGTCTGACAATACCACAAAGTTTGCCCGTTTGCCGACTTCCAGTGAGCCGAGGGTATCTTCGTCTTTGGAAACGTAAGCGCCGTAGATGGTATGAAGTTTGACTGCGTCCAGTCTGCTCATTTTCTCTTCCGGATACCATCCGCCTTCTGGCTGTCCAGAAAGATCTTTTCTGGTTACATTGACCTGAATGCCTTCCAGTGGATTGACAGATTCGATTGGAAGGTCAGAACCTGCCGCCAAGCGGATGCCCTGTTTCAGCATGCTGCCGAAGCAGTAGCTGGTCTTCATACGTTCGCCAACGCGGGAATCTGCGATGCTCCAGTCGGAATGAATATACATCGGCTGAATCAGACCGATGGCATCGACTTCTTTGTATTTCTCAAAGATGCCTTCGTTCATAATCTGGCTGTGAATGATAGAAGGACGCAGCTGTTTTTCTTTGATGGTGTCTTTTACAGAAATGCATCCGTCCAGGAAGATTTCTACTGCAGCGTCGCCGATGGCATGAATGGTTAAATCAAAGTCATGGTCGACGATTTGTCTTGCGATCGCAGACAATTCATCCCGATCCCAGTAAAGGCAGCCGCAGCTGTCAGGCTTATCGCTGTAAGGTGCATTGAGTGCGGCTGACCATGCGCCGAGAGAGCCGTCACCTAAGAACTTGATCGGACCGATTTTAATTTTTCCAAAGCGCTGCCAGGAGCGGAATCCGTAGTCAAAGAATTCCTGCAGCTGGTCAGGTCTGTGAATGCGCAGCTGCAGAACCAGATCAATCGGCATATTTCCTTCTGCGCAGAGTTCCAGATAGGCTTCCCAGAGGGCACGCTTATCGTCCACAGAATAGAAGTCTTCCGTATGGCATACAGTTACGCCGTTTTTCACCATTTCACGGAAGGAGAATTGCAGCAGTTCTTTCATCTGCAGTTTATCAGTTAGCTTTGGCACGTGATCGCCAATCAAACTCATGGCGCTTTCCAGCATAACGCCGGTTGGGGAACCGTCAGCAAATCGCACCAGTTCGCCGCCCTGGGGATCAGGTGTGTTTTTATCAATGCCGGCGATTTTCAGCGCCATCGAGTTAGCGGCGCAGATGGTGCCGCAGCGTCTGTCCAGCATAATCGGATGGGTATCAGAAATTCGATCTAAATCGTTGACTGTTGGAAATTCGCCGCCCGGAAATACTTCCTGGTCCCATCCAAATCCGGTGACCCACGCACCGTCAGGAATCTGGTTGTCCTTGATATACTGCTTTACGATTTCCACCATTTCGTCAGCGCTGCGGGCAGCGCCCAGGGATGCGGTTTTCTTTTCAAAGATGGCGTGGTTCAAAAGATGAATGTGGGCGTCGATAAAGCCGGGCAAAACATCTCTTCCACCCAGGTCAATGACTTCGCCGTCTTTTGCCAGTTTCAGCATTTCTTCTGTGGTGCCCAGGGCTGAGATGACGCCGTCTTCGCAAAACATTGCTTCATAAAGCGTATTTTCTGCATCGATGGTTCTGATCTTACCGTTCGTAAATACCTGTTTCATGTTGCTTATCCTCTCTTCAAAAATGCGGTGCAGCAATGGATTGCACCGAATCCTTTCATAATTTCATCAAATTCTACTGGAATGACCTTGATTCCGTTTTTCTCAAGCAGTTCCTGGGAGCGCGGGTTGCCTGCAGGCATTACGATGGTGCCCGGTTCTATGGCAACGTAGTTGATGGCAAAACTTTCTTTTGCTTCAATTCTGGAAGGACATTCCAGCAGTTTGATGCCTTTTTTCTTCAGTGCATCGCATACGTCATAAGGCACCTGTGATGCGTGAATCATGGCAACATCATGGCTTGCCATATTTAACAGGCCGTCGATGTGGGCGTGTCCGTATGGAATCTGCATATGCAGGATTTGGGTAACGCCCATTCTGCGTAATTCCTGTTCCACCATTTCGTAGCCTTCCCGATTGGTGCGCACGCCAGAGGCAAGGACGACGGTATGACGGTCAATCCACAGTCCCATGGCGCCTTCAAAAGTGCCGCTGCCGCAGACTGTTCGGATGATAGGCACACCCAGTTCTGCCAGCTTCTTAGCTGCGTACCGCTCTTCGCCTCGTCTTGCTTCCATGGCAGGTCTTGTTACAATGGCGCCTTCCGGGGTCATGAAAACCAAATCGCGGCAGAACAGTGCATTGGGACGGTCTTCCCGCTGTTCTTCAATATAGTGGACTGTTGCGCCGTGATCTCTGTAAATCTGTGCCAGGGCGTCGTGCTGCTGCCGAAACCGCGCAGGATCAATCGGCGCTTTGAATCTAGCTGCCTGCCAGTCAAAGTTTTCGATTTCCTTTCCGGGTCTGCGCATAAGCACAGCGCGCAGGGTATCGACCTCGGAGCAGACGCCCCAGTCTCCCCAAAGTTCTGGCATGTCGTCGATAATAGAAGATTCTTTTGCAAACCAGCGCTCTCCAGGGAGCGCATCAATATCTGCAGTTTTGTTGATTTCCTGTTTTTCGTTCATAAATTCCTCCTTGTATACGATGGGATCGAATTAGCCTCTTTTCAGATAAGCAGTGATGCAGTGCAGTGCACCTTTGCCTTTCATGATTTCTGAGATGTTTACAGTTTTTACCTTTATGCCGCTGTTCTCCAGCAGTTCCTGGGTTCTCGGGCTGCCCTCCGGCATCAGAATGTGACCCGGTTCCAGCGCTACAAAATTGCAAGCAAAGTTTTCCCTTACTTCGCTCTGAGACGGTGCTTCCAGAATGCGGTACCCTTTTTTCTTCAGCATATCTAAAATATCATAAGGTACCTGTGACGCATGCACCAGGACATCTTCATGGCTTAGCGGATTCATCAGTCCATCGATGTGAATGTTGCTGTAAGGCTGCTGCATGTGGTATACGTCAACGCCCATGCGTTCCAGTTCGTATTTTACCTGTTCATAACCGCTTCGGTTGCAGCGACTGCCGGTGGATAACACACAAGTGTGTCTGTCTACCCACATGCCGTTGGCGCCTTCAAACATACCGTCTCCAGCAATGGTGCGCAGAATTGGCACGCCCAGTTTGCCCAGCGCTTCTGCGATATAGCGTTCTTCCCCTCTGCGGGCTGCCATACCTGGTCTTGTCAGGATAGCGCCTTCTGGCGTCATAAACATCAGATCGCGGCAGAAGATGGCATTCGGTCTGTCTTCTCTCTGGTTTTCTACATAATGTACCTTGACGCCGAAGTCTGTGTAGACTTTTACAACGTCGTCATGCTGTTTTCTCATCAGTTCCACATCGATGGGTTCTTCTGAAAATCTGACCTTGGCAGCATCGAACTCCTCCACCTCTTTACCGGGTCTGCGCATCAGCACTGCCCGCAGGGTATCGACCTCGGAGCAGACGCCGAAATCACCCCAGTATTCGTTCATATCTTCTTCAAAAACAGTTTCTTTTGGAAACCATCTTTCACCTGGTATTGCATCAATATCTTGTTTTATTTGGCTCATATTGCCTTCACCTCCATTTTCATTTTATCAATTTATATAGCAATTCTCGTGCCAATCAAAAAAGCGAACAATTTGTGAAAGAATGATAGGCTTTTTCGTTGAATTTGCTGGCTTTTTTCTCTGGGCGGCATAAGCCCCTACCGGCAAGACTGCCCAGCGGGGTTAAAATTTTTTAAAACTGTCAAATTTATTTTCTATGCCGTATTGCTTCAGCTTATGGTTCAAATTCTGTCTGCTGAGCTGCAGATCACGCAGCAGCGCCTGTATAGAAGTGTGTTCTTCCATACTTTTTAGAATCAGTTCTCGCTCATAGCTTTGCAGCAGTTCTTTTAAGGGGCGATTTTCTTCGGGATGGAACGGCGGATACTGTTCTTCTTCGATTTCTGTTTCCATTTCCGAAACCCAACCGATGTCTTCTAAATGCAGGATGGCATCTTTCGCAAAGTTAAACGCGCCTTCTATGGTGTTGGCAAGTTCCCGTACATTGCCGGGCCAATCATAGCGAAGAAACAGCGCTTTTACACTGTCATCCACGCCTAAAATATTCCGGTCCATCGATCGGTTATATAGCCGGATGAAATGTTCTGTCAGCGGCATGATATCTTCTTTGCGCGCTTTTAAATCGGGCAAATCAATCTGTACCACACGGAGCCTGTAGTAGAGATCGTCGCGAAGCAGATGCTGCTGTACCAGTTGCAGTGGGTCCACGTTGGCTGCGGCAATGACGCGCACATCCACCGGACGTGGTTCGTAATCTCCGACTCTGGTGATTTTCTGCTCTTCAATGGCTTTCAAAATTTTTGCCTGCAGATTCAGATCCATGTTATTGATTTCATCCAAAAAAAGGGTGCCGCCGCTGGCGGTTTCAAAGAGCCCTTTTCGGTCTTCTGCTCCGGTAAAGCTGCCCCGGATGGTGCCGAACAAAATACTTTCCATTAGGCTTGCTGGAATGGCGGCACAGTTTTGTGTGACAAAGCGGTGACCGCTTCTTCTGCTGCCGGCATGAATTGCCTCTGCTGCCATGCCTTTGCCGGAACCGGTTTTTCCGTACAGCAGAATCGATGAATCTGTTTTGGCAACTTTACGAATTTTTGATTTTACCAGCTCCATTTCTGGGCTGCAGGTGATGATATCATCCACGGTGAAACAAGTGTGGTGCATTTCGCTGTGGATCGGTGTGATATAGATGTTTTGGCATTCATTGTCGCCGATGATATACTGGGACGCTTCGACGGCGCCGATGATTTCTGTACCATCAAAGATGGGAAGTGTCGTGTTGACTTCCTGTACGATCTGTCCTTTGAAATCTTTGGTTTTTTGATATAGATTGGAGGTTGGTTTTCCAGTTTTCAGTGCTTTCATTACCGTGCTTTTGGATAAGTCTAGTTCAGGATAAATCTGAGACAAGGTTTTTCCAATGACGTCTTTGTCACGCAGGTTGTTGAGATCGGGACGGTTATTGTAATAATATACGGCTGTGGCGTGGCGGTCGAAAATGATGACACCGTTGAAATAGTTGTATATGTTCAGCAGTTCCTGTGCATATTCACGCAGCTTTTTCATTTTGTCACTCCTCTCTGCGTCGACTTTCGGTAATCTGTAATGTCTTCATCTTTGCACTCAGTGTTTGACGGCTGATGCCCAGGCAGGCGGCAGCATCTGTCACACTGCCGCAGTACGCCAGTGCTTCTTTCAGGATATGACGCTCAAAGCGCTGGGATTTTGCCTTCAAGCTGTTTCCAGTGATGGGTCTATCTGTGCCAGCTTTTTCTACCGTGTGCAGCACTTTTGTGTCGATATCGTTCATGCCGATGATGTCTCCTTCGCATAGGTTGAAGCCGCTTTCGATCATATTTCGCAGTTCTCTGACGTTTCCCGGCCAGGTATAGTGCTGGAAGGCTTCCATGACTTCTCTGGAGACGTCTTTGATCTGGCGGTGCATGGCGCGGTTGAAAAACTGAATATAGTATTCTGTTAAAGGCTGGATGTCCTCTTTCCGCTTGCGCAGTGGGGGAATATTCAGCTGTACCACCCGCAGGCGGTAGTATAAATCTTCCCGCAGCTTCCCACTTTTGACGCAGTCTTTGGGTGGTTCATTCATGGCAGCGATAATCCTGACATCCACAGGAATTTCCTCGGTACTGCCGATTCGTGTGACTTTCTGCTCCTCCAGAACGCGCAGCAGTTTGGCTTGTACTGCCAGATCCATAGAGTTTACTTCGTCTAGAAAAAGGGTGCCGCCGTTTGCTGCTTCAAATAGTCCCATATGGTTTTCTGCATTGGTAAATCCGCCTTTGACTGTACCGAACAGGATACTTTCCAGTAAATTTTCGGGAATGGCGGCGCAGTTTTGGGAAAGAAATCGTTTGCTGTTTCTAGGACTGTTAGAGTGAAGCGCCTGTGCAACCAGCTCTTTGCCTGTGCCTGTTTCCCCGTAGATTAGAACGGTGGACTTGGAGCGGGAAGCCTGCATCAGGCGTTCCTTTAATTGTTCCATAGACGGTGAGACAGAGATAATATCGTTGCGCAGATACGGCGCACGGGCGCCGGTCAGTTCTGAGTTCATGATGAAAATGTTTAAGTGTTCCTCGCGATTTTCCAGGTATAAAAAGACTTCAATAGCGCCGACAATTTTATCCTGAATATAAATGGGA
This sequence comes from uncultured Eubacterium sp., assembly GCA_947367725.1. Taxonomy (GTDB): domain Bacteria; phylum Bacillota; class Clostridia; order Peptostreptococcales; family Anaerovoracaceae; genus Senimuribacter. The sequence goes on along the minus strand of CANBFZ010000023.1, from coordinate 3,571 downwards.
AAGGTGCTGAATAAGGCTTCGTAGGTTTCGTTTCTGTAATTCGTCAGTCTTTGGTGCTGGTGCAGCAGCGGCTTTCCCGTCCGAATCACTTCCAGCATGGAACTGTTTTTTTGCGTCAGTTCGGGATAAACTGTGAAGAGACTTTTTCCTCTGGTGGTTTCATTGGTCAGCGTATTGATATCTTTGCGGTTGTTATAGTAATATTCGATGGTTCCTTTTCGGTCGATGACAATGGCGCCGTCATAGTAGTTATAAATATTTAAAATTTCTTTTACATAGTTTGATAATTCCATTTACGATCCTCACGAGATGGTTTCTTAAAACTTGAAAATTAGATTTGTTTCTAATGCAATAGAAGTCTGCTGGAAATTCTCTGTAGATTTGAAAAATCCCCCAGGACAGGACGAATGTCTATCTTGGGGGATTTGGGGGAACGTCCCCTGTATGATAAGGACTATTTTTATGCTTTTTTTGCTTCTTTTTTGTTGAGACGATCATAGTAGATGTAGATCACTGCGCCGATTGCAGGCACTACGATCAATCCGAAGATGGACATCATCGGGTCGTCTAAGAAGTTGCTGACCAGAAGTCCGACGAAACATAAAGTCGCAATCAGGACAGTTACAGCACCGCCAGGTACTTTGTAAGGCTTTTCTGCATCTGGGAAGCGATAACGATTGACCAGAACGCCGAATACACCCAGCAAGGAGCCGATTGCACCCAGGAATACCACTAAGGTCGTTAACTGATCCAGACTCCGGAACAGAACCAGAATGATGGCGATGACGCACTGTGTGATTAACGCGACAGCCGGAACGCCCTTTTTGGAAAGGGTGCCCTGATTTCTGAAGAAATGACCTTCGTGGGACATAGCATAACCCACTCTAGCATATGCCAGAACCTGCCCGTTGAGGGAACCCAGCATAGCAATCAGCATGGCTACTACAACCAGGATGCTGCCGAAGCCGCCAAACAGACGTCTCGCAACTTCTGTACCCAGGTAAACATTATCGGATTCAATCATAGCTTTTGCTTCTTCGATTGGAATAACACGATAAATTGCAAAGTTGAATAAGATGTAGAATACGGTAACAAAACCTACGCCGATAATCAGCGCTTTCGGAAGATTCTTCTGTGGATTCCGCATTTCTTCACCCAGGTTCGCAACGTTGGACCAGCCTTCATACGCCCATAGTGAAGAGAGCGTAGCAAATGCGACGATTCCGATTCCGCTGGTGAAGCTGGCGGTTTCGCCGCTTGCTTCTACAGGAACAGGACTTAAGTCCGGCATCTGATTTCCGATGATAATGGCGCCGACTAAGATAATGGCCATCGGTACGATTTTTGCGACCATCGTCACGTTCGCCATAACGGACGCTTCTTTTACACCTAAAATATTATATAAGGTAAATAAGATGATGAGTACGATGGCGATGGACTTGATGTGCATATCTCCCATACCAGGGAAAAATTCCATCAATGCCGTAGGAATGGCGATCGCAACGGCAGAAATAGAGCCAGGACTTGCAATGAGCCATTGGCTGAATCCGTACATATATCCTACGACTGGGTGATACACCTCGTTCAGATATACCGTGAGTCCACCAGCCTTTGGCATGGAAGACCCCAGTTCTGAGAAACAAAGGGCGCCCAGCAAACTGATGACGCCGCCGACCAGCCAGCAAAGCAGTGCAACGCCAGTATCATAATTTGCTCTCTGCAGAACATAAGAGCCTAAGTAGAAAATACCAGAACCGATCATGATGCCGGCAACGATACTTACGCCGCCGAAAACAGAAATTTCTTTTTTAAATTCACCATTTTCAGCTGCTACATTTTTTTGATTTGACATTCTTTCTCCTCCTTTTCATTTTGATTGTCGAAAAAGGTAACTGCAAGGAGTATGCCAAAAGAAAAAATGCTGTATTTTCAAGGGATATAGACAATGAGACGGGTTATGCGTCATGCATATTCTGAAAATTTTCTTAACACGTAAAATATATGGCGGTAGCTTTGAGAAGAGGTTGTCAGGCTTCTGCAAAAAAAGGTAGAATTTATCACTCGTACCCATTGTTGTGGGCTAGGCGCTGCCGGTATGCAAGATGTGATTGAAACATGCGGTATGTTCCGCAATACGATTAGTATAACACTTTTGCGCCAAAAAGTCTGCTTTTTGGCGCAAAAGATATGTGAGAGTGAGATGAAAAGATTGGTTTGTCAAAAGGGGATAATATACATTGACAAAAACCTCTTGTAGCTGTAGTGTATGAGATAGATACCATAGCTGCGGGAGGTTTTTCAGTTGAAAGAAAAAGTAGGCAAAGACAAAGTGGATCACAGGATGCCGTTTTATGTGCGGGAGGTGCTGCGGATGCTGCATGCAGCAGGACACGAAGCCTTTTTAGTTGGCGGCTGTGTGCGGGATTCCATACTGCGGCGCACCCCGCAGGACTGGGATGTCACCACGTCCGCGCTGCCGGAGGAAACAGCGGCGTTATTTCCGCGCACGTTTGACACAGGCATTCAGCATGGCACGATTACAGTTGTACTGCATAAGACAAATTACGAAATCACAACGTACCGGATTGACGGCAAATATGCGGACTGCCGTCACCCGGACAGCGTTTCCTTTACCCGAGATTTGACGGAGGACCTGCTTCGGCGGGATTTCACGATGAATGCCATTGCTTACCACCCGGACGAAGGATTCCGCGATCCGTTCGGCGGGCAGGAGGATATTGCCGCTGGGCTGATACGCGGCGTTGGGGACCCTGCCCTGCGTTTTCAGGAGGACGCGCTTCGTATGCTGCGGTGTGTGCGTTTTGCCGCCCAGCTTGGGTTTCAAGTGGAAGAAAATACCTATGCCGCGCTCTGCGCCAATACCGCGCTGATACAGAAAATCAGCGTGGAGCGTATCCGTGAGGAACTGGAAAAGCTCTGGCGCGCGCCTTACTGTGACAAAATGTCCCTGCTTTGGGAAAGCGGGCTTCTGGCGCAGATAGACCCCGCGCTCTCCCGCCGGCTGACTGCCCGCGCGGGGAAATTGCCGGAGGAGCTTGTGCAGTGCGGGCAGGATTCCGTACTGCGGTGGTGCGTTGTTTTGCAGGATTATACGCCGAAAGAGGCGGAAAAGTTTTTGAACGGCATGAAATTTGACCGCGCGACGCTTAAGCGCGTCTGTCTGCTTTTGGAGAGAATTGCGGAGGATGCGCCTGTGGAGCCGTATCCCATGCGGAAGCTGGCGGGGGAAACCGGGGAAGAAGCGGTGTTCCAGTTTCTGGCCTTGCAGGGAATACTGCGTCCGGATTCTGGGCATGAGGAAAGCAGGAGGATACTACGGGAAATCCTTGCGGCGGGGGACTGCCTGACGCTGAAAACACTGGCGTTTACGGGAAAAGACCTGATGGAAATGGGCGTGCCGGCGGGAAAGGAAATCGGGCGGATACTGGGTGCGCTGCTGGATGCCGTGCAGCGGGAGCCTGCCCGCAACACCCGGGAGGCGCTGGCAGCGGAGGTGGAGAGGCTGATAAAAGACCTTGGAGGCTCTGCCTCCAAACCTCCGCAAGCCTAG
>CANBFZ010000022.1 GCA_947367725.1 uncultured Eubacterium sp. | reverse complement strand
TATAATGATAGAAGGTAAAGCCGTTTCCTGCTTTCTTTCTGCGAATCATCTCCGTTGCCAAGATTTCGTACTGCGCAAAGAGCTTTGGCAGATCCTCCTCTGTCAGCGCAAAAGGATCGTCCGGCGGACACACCACCGGCTCCATGGATAGCTCTGTAAAGCCCAAATCTGCCATATGGAAAATATCCTGCGTAAAATCCACATTATGATGGGTAAACGTCCCTCGCATGTAATAGTCTCTGTCACCTCTTGCCTCTATCAATTTCTTGAATTTAGGCACGATCAGATCATAGCTGCCTTCTCCCGAAGGGGTTTTACGCAAGCGGTCATGCACCTCTCTGCGTCCGTCCAAACTGAGCACCACATTGTGCATTTCTTTGTTAGCAAATTCGATGACGTCATCATCAATGCCGACGCCGTTAGTCGTCAGGGTGAATCGAAAATTCTTTCCGTGCTCTGCCTCGATCCTGCGGGCATAGGCCACCAGATCTTTTACCACCTGCCAGTTCATCAAAGGCTCTCCACCAAAGAAATCCACTTCTAAATTGCGGCGGTCGCCTGAATTTTCAATGAGAAAGTCCAGCGCCCGTTTTCCCGTCTCAAAGGACATCAATCCCGACGTTCCATTGAAGTTGCCCTGACTAGCAAAGCAGTAGCTACAGCTCAAGTTGCAGGTATGGGCAACGTGCAGACAAAGCGCTTTTACCTCCGTATGACGATTCTTCAAATCGTAGGCATTTGGCTCGTAGAGATCCTCTGTAAAAAGCTTTTTCTGCTGTTTCAGTGTTTCGATATCGTTTATGACTTCCAGTACTTCCTCGCGGGTCACATCGGGACGGTCTGCGTACTTGTCCAAAATTTCCCGGATGAGGCTCTCTTTTTCCTTACAAAAATCATGGATGATGTCGTAAGCAACATCATCCACTACATGTACTGAACCGCTATAAACGTCTAACACGATATTATATCCGTTTAGTTTATACTGGTGTATCATCTTAGTTCTTCTTCTCGCACGCCTGATTTGCTACGCCGCAGGAAGTTTTGCAAGCGGACTGGCAGGAAGTCTGGCATTCGCCGCAACCGCCATTCTTCATGCTCTGCTCTAAGTTTCTTGTTTCAATGGTCTTGATTCTCTTCATGTTTATATCTGCCTTTCTATTTGTAATCTTTCCCTATTTTTTTATTTTACCTCATGGCATAGCACACTGTCAAGTCTTGTGTTGTGCCAGATACCATGCTGCATTCTGCCTGCCTACTTTAAGTAAGAAAAGGTAATCGGTCTGACGCTTCGATCCAGCTTGTCAAATGCATAGCCTTCGGCCTGCAGTTGTTCGATGATTTCTGGCAGCGCCTCTACCGTGGTGCCCATGGCAGCACTGTCATGCATCAGCACGATGCTTCGATCCGCATTGTGCACACCATTTAAAATTCGTTCTGCGATCACATCACTGTCCGGATGTCCTGATGCCGCGTCCTCTGCTGAAGCGTTCCAGTCAAAATACACAAAGCCTCGCCGGTACATCTCTGCAATGATCTGCTGACTGAGCGTATAATTATATGTGTTTACCGATCCGCCAGGAAACCGAAAAATCTCTGCCCGATAGGAAAATTCCTCATAGAGCTCTGACCAGAGTTTTTCAAAGTCTGCAAGATACGTATCCATGGACTGATAAATATACTCATACGAGTGGGTATAGGTATGAATCCCGATGGTATGTCCCTCATCAATGATGCGCTGTACAATGTCTTTATTCTCGCTGATTTTGCCCACCAAAAAGAATGTGGCTTTGATGTTATATTCTTTTAGAATATCTAAAACCTCCGGCGTACACGCTGCAGAAGGTCCATCATCAAAGGTCAGATACACTGTCTTGCTCTTCGGTTTTGCCTGCCTGAAAGGCTCCTTGACATAAAGCGTCGAATACTTCTCCTGATAGGGAAGTGCTTCCGCTTCCACCGAAATGGCAGGCTCTGCCGTGCCATCCCCGCCTGCGTCGCTGCCAGAAGCATCGTTGATTTGTGCAGACAGCGCTGTCACCTTTACCGCAAGCACAATCACTGCAACGGTCAAAATCAGAAGCACGGTCAGCACTGTAAAGGTAATCAGCCGTTTAAAAAATCTAACTGTAAATCTGCTTTCCATTTTTTATCGAACCACTTGCATACTTCCCAGAAGCTGCGCTCCTGCATCAATCGAAATAGATTTTGTACGGATGCCGCCTGTAATATTGGCACTGCTGTGTACACGGACTTCCGAGGCTGCCTCGATATTTCCCTTAATCGTGCCATCCGCAGAAAGCACGCTGCAGAGAATTCTTCCCTCTACTTTGGAATCCGCGTCCATTAGGATATTCTCTTTTACGGTGAGATTGGACTTTAGCTGGCAGCCTGTCAGCTTCAGGTTGCTGCAGGCGATATCGCCAGAAATTCTGCCCGTTGCTGTAATGTTACCTGCTGCAGTCACATTGCCCTCGACTTCTCCATATATCATCAGATGCCCGCGGGTCACAATATCGCCGACCACTTTGGTATTTGCCGCAATCACACCCGTCTCATCGACAGGCAGTATGCCTTCATGCGGTCTTTCTTCTGCAGCAGACGCTTCCTGTACAGGTTCTTCGTATTCCGCCTGCTGTTTCTTTTCTTCTTCCATGTTTACTCTCCAATACTAAACAGTTGCTCTTCATCAAAACTAAAGCTGCGAGTGTTGCGCGTCGTTACGTTGCCGTTGATCACACAGCCCCTTTCGGAATTGAGCTCGCCGGTGTCGATATTGCCGACCACCACGGCACTTTCTGTGATATCTACGACATTCTTGATTTCCAGATTGCCCTTGACTTTTCCTCTTGCCTGCAGATTAGAGGACTTGATATCGCCGACCACCACGGCTGCATGCTCAATACGCGCATCTGCGTTTACTTTGACTGCACCTTTAATACTGCCGCTGACCGCCAGACTATCCGTCGTTACATCCCCAATGATTTTTCCATTGACAATGACAGAAGACGTGGTATTCAGATCCCCAAATACGCACCCGTCTGCTTTGACCTGGTCGGAGCCCTCTATATTTCCTGTAATGACCATACTGCCGCTGATGACCGTCCCCGCTTCCTGATTAAATGCAGGTACAACAATCTCCATCTGCGGTCTGATCCGCTGCTCCATATGCGGCATTCGAAATGGCTCGCTGCCTCTACTGTCTCTATCCTGCGCAAATGTCTCGCGTTTTTCGGCGGTTTTCACCTTCTCCTTTGACGAATCATCGTCAAAGCCAGTCAGTTCTTTCATCGCCTGCGTAAAATTCGAAATGGATGACATGAAAATTCCCTCAACTTTTCTAACGTCTGCTACGTCTGTTCTCTTAGCTATTCTATCATCTTTTTTGCGCAAGTTCAATTAGATTCTACAGATATCGACAGCTTTTCCCCTCCTATTTACGCTAATCTTTCCATTTGCACCGCCGGATTGTGTGCCCGGTCTCATCAGTACAGGTGCAAGCACCGCAGATTCCCTCACCGCAGCACATATTTCCTTCCACCGGACGCACCACTTGGCTGCCTGCCGCACGCTCTACAAGCTGTGCATAATACGGTGAAGTCAGTGCAAACACATTGACAGAGTCACTTTCTTCCATGTGGTCTAAATCATCGAGAGAGCAAAGCCCTTCTTTTGCAAAATCACGCACCTCTACAGCCTCTGCCGGTATATCGCCAAAATAGTCGCGGAAAAAATCAAATCCTACTTTGTCCAGATCGGCAAAAATTCGTAAATGCTGCAGCCATTGACGATAACGTGCTCCACCGTCCAGGAAATTACGCAGCGGCGCCATGGCAATACCCTTCGCATAGACAAATGCCTCTGCAGCATTTTCCTGCAGCGACCCAAGTCCTGAAAGGGCATTGTAATAGACACCTCGTACCCACAGATCGTGTTCCGCCTCCAGAATACGGCTGCTCTTTGGACCGCACCGGCAGATGCCAAGATGCAGAAGTCCCGTTTCCGGCTCAGCTTTTAACACAGAAATCGGCGCATCATACCAGTTGGCATCTTCTTCTGCTTTTACAAAAACATAGGCGCCCGCCGTCTGTGCTTTTTGACAGAAGCCTCGATCCGCCTGCAGAACAAACACTTTAAAATCCTCACTGTACTTTTTGATTTCTTGAATTGGAAATTGCTGCTGCCGACGGCTTAAAACCACCTGGCGGCCGTTTTGTGCATAAAGGGTGTCAATACAAACGCCCTGCCAGCTACATGCCTGGCAGGTTTCACCACGCAACTTCGCACAGACCAGGCACTGTCCACACGCCGCCAAGGCGCACGGACAGCCTTCGCGCCCTGCATCAATACACTTATTCCTTTCCATCGTCAATCCCCCTTATCTCATATCCATAATCCATCAGCGCATAAGCATCTTGAAACCAGTTGCCGTCAGAAAGTACAACGCAAATCAATTCCGTATCCTGTCGTTTCGACGACGCCACCAGGGTTCTGCCGCTCATCTTGGTAAATCCGATTTTGATGCCGGTTGCACCCGCATACTGAAAAACTGTCTTGTTTTTGTTCTGATACTGTTCCCACGATTTTGCGCCCACGATCTTACGGAAGGTTTTATTTTTCATCGCACACCTGGCGATTTTAGCAAGATCTCGTGCCGTAGTATAGTGATTATCATCGTAAAGCCCGCTGGGGTTGACAAAATTGGTGCCGGTGCATCCCAGCTTCTGCGCCTTTTCATTCATTAAAGCCACAAAATGCTCTGTATTTCCGCCCATGATCGCAGCTAGTGCCGTCGCGCCATCATTTCCGGATCGGAGCATCACACCATACAAAAGATCCTCCAGGGTTCGCTTCTCCCCTTTTTTTAGATAAAGCGAAGACCCTTCTATCCCCACTGCTTCTGTAGGAATTTTTACCTGCGTGTCCACCGGCGCACCGATTTCTTCACAAATATCCAGTGTCACCAGGGCTGTCATGATTTTCGTGGTACTGGCAGGATAGCCTTTTTCATCGGCATTTTTCTCATACAGTACCTCCCCACTTTTCCCATCGATGAGAATCGCCTGTTTGGCACTGACTGCAGGCGGCTGTACCATATCTGCCGCCGTCGTTTTCCCCACCGGCTCAGCAATATAGCCAAAAATCATCAAACCTAAAATAAATCCGGCAAGAATGCCTGTGATTAAAAATATTTTTTTCATAAAAAATCTCCCATACCAGTCTATTCGTGTATGGGAGAATTATGTTTTGTTTTTCTATGCAGCTGCGGTCAGTGTTTGGGCTACGCTTTCATAGCAAAAAGCCCTTTCAGCCCTTCGATATAAATCAGTGTCATCAACGCTAGACTGTCCAGTGCCAAAAATTCATTGGCTTCATGGGCAAGCTCCTCTTCGTATGGGAACAGCGGTCCGAAGGCTACCGCATTGGGAATGGTTCTAGCATAAGTTGCGCCGCCGATTGCCATAGGCTCGCTCTTACGGTCGCCGCTGACCTTTTGATACGCCTCCATCAAAACGCTGATGAAATCCGATGCCGCATCCACATACAGTCCGTTCATATAGCTTGTTACATCCATTTCCATCCCTGCCTTTCGGCAGGTTTCTTCGGCGGCAGAAAGAATCTGTTCTTTCTGCATGGTAGCAGGGTATCTGACGCTGGCGCCAAAAGTTACTTTGTGTTCCTTATATTCTATGGTTCCCACATTAAACGTCAGCTTGCCGGAGGCCCCATCCTCAAACGCCAGTCCAAAGGCTTCTCCATAGTAATACATACCGATATACTGATTATAGATCTGATACACTGGCTCTATGTCAAAGGTTTTGCCGGCTTTCTCCAGCGCTTGCATCAGCAGACTGATGGCATTAACCCCTTTTTCAGGTGACATGGCATGGGTACTCTTGCCCGAAACCGTGATGTGCACACGGCAATCTTCCTGCGCGACATTGACCGCTGCAGCATCTCCAAAAGCTGCAGCAAGGGCTGCGGCTGTTTCTGCCGTTTTACACAGCAGAATGCAGTGTGCTTTTCCTGGCACTACATTTTTCGCTGCGCCGCCATACAGGGTTTCCACCATGATTTCGTGCGCTGTATCCCAATTCGTCCCATAGGAAAAGTCCACGTCCAGCAACCCCTTTTCACAGTGAATCAACGGGAAATTTCCATCCGGCACGATGGCATAGTCCGGCATCCGATCCGTCTTTGCTGCATAATGCTCAATGCATCTCCATTCTTCCTCTTCATCACAGCCGACAATGAAACGAACGGCAGTATCTTCTGGAATCAGATTTTCTTCCATAAGATACTTTACCGCATACAGGCAGGAAATAATCGGCCCCTTGTCGTCCAGTGTGCCGCGTCCATATAGTTTTCCGTCTATTTCTTGTATTTCAAACGGGCTTGTATCCCATCCTTCTCCCGGCGCTACCACATCTGCATGTCCCAAAATTCCAATCAGCCTGCTGCCGCTGCCTACGGTCATTTCTCCTGCATAGCCGTCAAAATTTTTCACATCCATCCCCAGCGACTGCCCCCGCTGCAAAATCCAGGCAAGCGCCTTGCTAATATTTTCGCCAAACGGGCTGCCTTCACCTTTCGTCTTTTCATCTAATATGCTGGGCATCGCCGCAAATGCTTTGATATCCGCAATCATATGCTCTCTGTTTTTCTTGATAAACGCTTCCGCTTTCATCACAATCCTCCTCGTCATACGTCTGCAATTTTCATTACTGTCATTATATAAAATCGCCGTAGCCTTTTCGTTGTAGCGACTACAAAAAAAGACGGCGCAATTTAAAATGATTCTAAAGAAACAGAACACGCGCCCCGTTATAATGAGACCAGATTATGAGTCAAAAAGGAGGACACATCATGTTAGAATTTGAATTGCAAAAAGCTGCTGATAAGCTGATCCGCGAGGTCTTTGGCGTAAAAGAAAAGGAAACGGTTGTAATTACAGCCGATACAAAATCCAATCCCGTACTGATTCAGGCAGTTGCCGCTGCAGTACACAGCGCAGGCGGATTTCCTGCCGTTATCACCATCGCCACACCAAACGGCGTCGGCAAGGCTGCCGATCCTGATATTCCAGTAAAGGTTCTGACCGCTGCTTTATCTGAAACCGACGTATGGATCGAATTCAACGAACAGTGGCTGTTATATTCCACACCGTTTGAAATTGCCATGGATCAGAACAAAAAACTCAGATACATGTGCCTGGTCGACTTCTCTCCGGAACTTCTGATCAGAACCATCGGCAACATCAATACCGCACAACTGAAAACGTTTATGGAAGCCTTTGGTACTCGCCAGAGACAGGTAAAAGAAATGCGCGTTACGACACCTGCAGGCACCGATGTAAGCTTTGTGCTTGATCCTGCTCACACCGTAGCGGTAGACTGTGGTAAAGCCGATGTGCCTGGATTCCACATGTGTCCGGGACAGCTCAACGTCATCCCTAAATTCGGCACCATCAACGGCAAAATCGTGTTCGACGGTACGATCACACCACCTTTCGGTCACGTTCCTTCCCAGCCGGTTGAATTGACTGTAGAAAATGGCGTTATCGTGAAATTCGAAGGCGGTCGCGAAGCAGCCGAATACGAAAAATTTCTCAAAGGCTTTGATGACGAAGGGATGCTGAAAATGGCGCATATCGCTTACGGATTTAACCCTGGCGCAAAGCTGACCGGCAATGTAGTTGAAGACGAAAGAGTTTGGGGTTGCACAGAATGGGGGATCGGCTATGTCAGCGCCATCGAAGCGCCTCCAATCGGACAGCCTGCCGCGTCTCACACTGACGGCATCTGTCTCAATTCCACCATCTATTTTGATGGCAAACTGATCATGGAAAACGGCGTTATCGTTGATGAAGAATTAAAGAAACTGGATCCGACCGTATAACGTATGCATGAATGCCTGTCTGTGCGAAATCGTACATGCAGGCATTTTTATTACATAAGAAATATCGAAAATCAATCTGGTGGTTGTGTAAATCCACCAATGATGGAAGTTGTGCAAAATGAACGATGACGCGACCATCTTGCACAACGCCTCTTCCTCATAGGCTTTCAAAAGCACACAAAGAACCCCTGCACCCGGAAATCCCATTCCAAGTGCAGGGGCTTTTCATTTTAGATAGAGATTATGTATTATGCCAGCTCTTCTGCGTCGCCTTTATCCTGCGGTCTTCCCACCGTCTTCGCCAAAATGACATATAAAAGTCCTGCCGCAATAATCCCCTGTGCAAACGGTACACCGTAAGGAATGAACTGAATGACTGCATAGCCTGCCAGCCAGGATAGGATTCCAAGCCAGTTAAATCCATCCGTCGTTTTAAAGTTCTCCGGTTTCGCTTGATTTACAATCCAATAATCCGCCAGAATTACGCCCATGGTCGGCAGCATCAAATCTCCCAGCACATAGAGAAAGCTTTCAAAATGTGCAGCAAAGCCTAGCAGTGCACAGACCGTTCCGATTACGCCGGAAATCATCGTTGCTGCAGCCCGGCTTTTGTCCTTCAGGTTGAACATCATAACTGCGTTGATGCCTCCGGAGTAAGCGTTGGTGGTGTTGGTCGTCCAAGTTGCTGCGATGAGCACCAGCATGCCAAGAACAGGAATTCCAATTTCACAAAATACGATAGTGATATCATACTGCTGTGCAACCTTTGTCATAATCGCGCCCAGTACGATCATCAAAATCCCTGCCGGCGCAACACCAATCGAACTGGAAAGAATGGTATCTTTGCGCGTTGCCTGGTAACGGGTAATATCCGAAGCAGCCAGACATCCTGCTGCCATAAAGCTGACAGTCAGAACGATGCCGTCTACAAAGGACATAGTAGTCTCAGGTGGATCAACGCTAAGCCCTCCGCTGCCATACTTGTTAACTGCCATAATGGTGCCTACAATGGTAATCACAAAAAGGGCAGGTACTGCAATCTTATTCAGCTTGTCCAGCGCATTGATTCCGTATACTGCAGTAACCAGCATGATAACACCCCACACAGTAGACGACAGCCAGACCGGCACATTGAGACCGAAAAATTCCGTCATCAGGTTGGAAAATGCATTTCCGCATACGTCATTCTGCACTGCAAACCAGCCAATCATAGAAATGAAAATCAGGGTGCTGATGATAAAGCGGGACCCCTTTTTTCCAAATCCGCCTAAGGTAGTCATGCAGGTAGGCACCCCTAAGTCACTTCCGATAATGCCCATAAGACTAAATAGTATAATGACGATGATATAACCGACAATACCGGAAATAATTGCAAGGTGCATTGGCATTGCACCTGCCAGCATACCGCCCAGGAGCAAGCTCGGTACACAAATCATGATCCCTGCCTGCATAAATGCAACAGATATCCAGCTTTTTCTTTCTTCCATGGGAACTTTGGTCAGCGTAGTCGTTTCCATGGTGTTTTTCTTTTTCTTGTCACTCATAAGAAAACCTCCTTGGTTTTTTCTAAATTTTACAGAAAATTAATTCAGTTTTCTTTGTCCTGGTTTTAATTGTGACAGGATTTTTTTGTAATAATTACAACTCAGATTATACGGTTCAATAAAATGCGCAGTTTGACTGCAATTGCAATGGTTTCATTGAATTTAATGGTGTCGTTTTCCATATTTAGCGCACTTTTCACACGGTTCACCCGATATCGTATGGTATTCACATGCTGGTTCATCATTTCTGCTGTTCGTTTAAAATCGCCGGAATTCGCCACATAGTTTTCTATGGTCAAAATCATCTCGGGAAGATTTTCCTCTGTTATTTTCTCCCGTAATGCGGTCAAGTACGCGTCATAATAATCCTCCGCTTCCTGGGTATCCTTGATTGTCGTCAAAAGCTGAATGGATGAAAGCGCATCATAAGTTCGAATGGTCATATTCATTGCCTTGGCTGTTTCCAGCGCAAGCCTTGCCTCTTCCAGCGCCTTGCCGCAATCTTTTCTCGGAAAAATCCTGCTGTAGCCGATAACAGGATTATCAAGAAATTCTTTGATTCTGACAAGACACGCCTCAAGGCTTGACGATACTTTGTCCTTATTTTCCTCGCTGAGCAAAATAATCATACCCCGCTCGGTTCTGACAAAAATATCGTTTTCTCTGTTCAAATAATAATTCTGCAGTTCCAGCTGCGCAATATCGGAATTGAAGTCTCCCTGTATAAAAATCGCTCTGACGTACTGCTTTACCGTAGGTTTAATGCTGTAAAGCACCTCACTGCGCGCAGCATCGCTTAAATTTTCATACATGATTTTGTCCAGACGAAGTTTATTTATGGTGTTATACGTATCAAAGGTGATATAGCTATGCACGGTATCAATGAGCACCGTATATGGATACTCTTCCGGTATGAGCACCACCGGAAAGTGATTTTCATCACACAGCTTCAAAAGCGACGGCGTCAGAAGTTCCAGCCGATCGCCTGTGATGACTAAAAGCCCTGTAGCCCCGGAGTGGATTTGACATTCCAGGTAAAATCGCAGCTCCCGATCATCCGGTTCATTGCGAAACTGCTCTAAGCAAGTGATAAACAAATCTCCCTCGCAGAGAATTTTTCGCTCCAAAATATCCGGTACGCAGGGGCAGTCAAAGACGGAGATCCGCTTCACTCTCCTGCAAAGACCTGCTTCGCCTGCCAGCACACGGCTATGCGCAAAAAGTTTATCTTTTAAAAGCGTTCCGAATTCTATATTCATTTTCCTTCTCCTTCCGGCTTTTCTTTTCCTGCCCACGGTTTGTACTATTATTATAGCTGCGCAGAGATTTTTTTCAATAGAAAATGCCTAACATAAAACGGATGTCACCTGATCGACATCCGTTTCAATAGCGCCCGCCTTTTATCTCTGACTGCTGATCTGCAGCATCTTGTCCTTCAGCTCTGACTCCAGTCTGACGATTTCTGCTTCAGCCTCTCTGCGCTTGCGGCGGCCTTCTTCCTGCATGTTCATGACCTCGTCCAGGGTGGAAATCAGCGACTGGTTGGTGGCTTTCAGCGTCTCCATATCTACAATGCCCCGCTCTGACTCCTTTGCTGTCTCTACAGATGCCATTTTCAGCGTCTCCGCATTCTTCTGCAGCAGCTGATTCGTCATATCTGTCACCTCTCGCTGCGCCTTTGCCGCCTGCGCCGAATGGGCAACGCCGAGCGCCAGCACCATCTGACTTTTCCAAAGGGGAATGGTGTTCACCAGTGTAGACTGAATCTTTTCCGTCATCACCGTGTCACTGCCCTGCACCATTCTAATCTGCGGGGCAGTTTGAATGGAAATCATTCTGGTCAGCTCCAAATCATGCAGCTTTTTTTCAAAGCGTCCGCACATGGAATCAAGGTCACGCGCTGCCTGGGCATCCTCCGCCAGCCCGCTGGTCTGCGCTTTCTGGAAGAGGGCCGGGAGCTGTCCGGTCTGGATCTCATGGAGCTTTTTCTTTCCGGCCATGATGTACATGGTCAGCTCTTTAAAATAGGTCAGGTTCAGCTCATACATCTTGTCCAGCAGGGCGACATCCTTCAAAAGCTGCACCTGGTGGGATTCCAGCACTTTGCAGATATGATTGATGTTGGTCTCCGCCTTGTTGTACTTTGCCTTCATGGCGCTAATCTTATTGGCAGGCTTTTTGAAAATCCCCAGAAAGCCTTTTTCTTCCTCTTCGTCAAAGCTCCGCAGCTCCTTCACTACGCCTGTAAGCAGCTCGCCCACCTCTCCCAGATCCTTGGTCTTGACATTTTCCAGGGCGCTCTCCGAAAAATCCGCCATCTTCTTCTGTGTCCCCGCGCCGTACTGCAGGATCATCTGCGAATTGGTCAGATCGATCTTCTCCGCAAACTGCTCCACTGCGTGGCGTTCCTCCGCCGTCAGGACACTTTCATCGAAAATCGGCTTTTCCGGCTCCGCCGTGATCACAGGCGCGGCCGGCGCCTTCTCATCCGCAAAGGGATCCAGCGTCAGTGTCGGTGTTGTCGTAAATGCATCTAATTCATTTCCCATAGTAACCTCCTGATTCGTCTATTCTAAGGCTGTTCTGCGCTTTGCAGGCATTGACAGCCTGTATATATCAGTGTACTTCCTTAAAGTCCCCCTCCGTCAGCCCTTCCTGGGCCAGCATGGTATGCAAAACGGAGATATCCGAGGACACATCCCACGCCGTATCCTGGAACAGGCTGTCCAGCAGCTTTTCAAATGCCATATTCAGGGTATCCAGCGTCTTTTCGATCTCCCG
>CANBFZ010000021.1 GCA_947367725.1 uncultured Eubacterium sp. | reverse complement strand
ATCTTTTGAAAGCTGCAGAATCATTGCATCGAAAACCTGTTTCGCCTCTGCATCTTCCCCAGAAAGCGCCATGCGCTCCGCTTCTCTTGCATCGTTGACACCCAGATATGCGGTCAATCCGCCTTTTCCTTTCAATTTTTTCTGCACTTCTTTTTCAGAAAGCCCGCTGCGAAAACAGAATTTCACCAGTTCCCTGCAAGGCACACCGCCGGAACGTTCCGGCGAAAATCCACCTTCATCGTCACCAACAAACTCGAGGATGCGTCCGCCTTTGAGCAGATTACTGGTAACGCCGCCGCCCAAATGGCAGACAATATAAGTGGTATCTGCAAGGTTTGCGCCATCCCGCTTTGCCTGCTCAATACTGACTGCGCGGCTGTTGAGCACATGCGTCACAAAGGGTTTCTGAATCTCCGGCACACCGGTGTAAGTAAAAATTTTCTCCGGTACGCCGCAGCCGCACACTGCATCGTAAATATATGCGTGAATCCCCGTCCCCGCTTTTTCTGCAATTTCGTAACCGATCATCGGTGCCAGATTGGCAGGATGGGGGGTCTGTGAATCAAAAGACGCTTTTACAAACGTCTCATCGACCAAATACGCACCGCTTTCCAGCTGTCCGACAATCCCGCCTCTGGCTGCGATGGCAGAAAGATCGGAAGGCTGCAAATTCTGGCTTTCCAGATATGCAAGTACCGCCTGCTTCCGAAATGCCAGCTGATCATTCATATCTGTAAACTGCTTCAATTCCTCCGCCGAATGGTCGATGCTGTGGCTGTGCAGTTCCTGCTCCCCATCGTAAATCGCAACCTTCGTGGAAGTCGAGCCGGGATTGATTACTAAAATATATTCTGCCATTTCTTATTCTCCTTTCGCACATGCAGCTGCAAGCAGCAGAGACTGCCGTTTTTCTTTCTCGGTTGCACCTCTTGAGGTCAATGCAATCGGCACCTTTGCGCCTACAATCATGCCTGCCATATCAGCGCCTGCAGAAAAGAGTAGCGCTTTGCCCAAAATATTTCCGCACGGCATATTCGGCACCACCAAAATATCTGCGTCGCCCACCAGCGCACTATCGAACCCCTTCTTTTTGGCAGATTCCTTACTCATTAAAATGTCATAGGAAAGTGGTCCTTCCACCATACAATTTTTCAGTTCCCCGCACCGATACATCTGCGTCAACGCGTCTGCATCCACAGTTTCCGGCTGTTTCGGATTCACTTTCTCCACCGCCGCCAGAAGGCCGACTTTTGGCAGGTCATATCCCATATTGCAGAGACTCTCAACTGCATTCTCAATGATTTCTTTTTTCTGTTCCAAGGTTGGGTAAAGTACCATACCGCTGTCCGTGAGGACAATCAGTTTATGGTAATTCGGAATTTTCAGGAATGCCAGATGGCTCATCAGCTTGCCTGTGCGCAGACCATTCTCCTCTTTCACCACTTCTTTCAAAAGAACCCCGGTATCAATTTTCCCTTTCAGAATAAAGTCAGCCTTACCTGCTGCTACACACTGGCAAGTCTTCTGCGCTGCCTCGGGCAGCGTCTTTGCATCAATGATTTCGCAGTCATCCAGACTGCCGTCAAACGCCTTGATTTCCTCTCGGATCAATGCTGCATCTCCGATCAGCACTGCATCCAACAAGCCTTCTTTTTTGCATCGGCTTACAGCAGTCAGCGCGGATCGATCTTGGGCTGCCGCAACCGCAACGGTTTTCTTCGATGCCGCATGAAAACTTTTTTCCAATTCCTCAAAATCTTTAAACACCATACTTGACGTCTTCCTCCTCATTCCAGATTGCATATTACATGTAATCTTGTCTGTTTATAGAGTACCACATCGGTCGTCTGTGGTCAAATTATTTTTTTGAGTAACTTACTTTTTGTTTGAACGTCTTGCGCAAAAGCCAAAAAATTGGTATAATATAATATAAATCACATTGATAAGGAGAGCTTTACATGGTAAATAATTTAGACCAGCTGAAACAGATTGCAGATTTAGTCGCTGCCCAGTTCGGTTCTGCTACCGAAGTGGTCGTCCACGACTTTACAGGAGAGCTGGATCATACCATTGTCTATATTGTCAACGGACATGTGACTGGCAGAACCGTCGGAGACGCACCAACCCAGTCGTTTCTCAAATATATGAACGTCAATCACCCGCGAAAGTCCATGGAAAAGATACGACATATTTCCCACCTGCAGAATGGAAAGATTATTCGCTCTTCCACTGCAAATTTCTTTGATGCAGACGGTACACTGAACAGTTCCCTTTGCATCAACCAGGATATTACTGATTTGGTAACACTGGAAAATGCCGTTAAGGGATTGTCCGACTCAGGTCATTTTGAAACCAGCGTTTTATCCACCAACGGCAACGAATTCGACTTGCCACCGTCTTCCATTCACGGCATGATGGATAATATTATCACAGAGGCGCTGGCAAGCATCGGTACACCG
Organism: uncultured Eubacterium sp.; assembly: GCA_947367725.1. Lineage (GTDB taxonomy): Bacteria > Bacillota > Clostridia > Peptostreptococcales > Anaerovoracaceae > Senimuribacter. The sequence goes on along the minus strand of CANBFZ010000021.1, from coordinate 9,816 downwards.
CCGGACAAGATGAACAAAGAAGCCAAAATCAAATTGCTGCAGTTCCTCGATGAACGCGGCGTATTTATGATTCAGAAATCCGGTCAGAAAGTCTGTGAACTGCTGGGGATTTCCAAATTCACACTATATAATTATTTGGAGGAAGCCAGAGGCAAAGAAAAATAATCCTTGTATCTGAGATTTTCTTCTGTTATAATAGGCAAGGAAACGGGATGCCGTTTCTTACTATCACACAAGATTTGAGGTGAAAAGATGCGTAATGTTTCTTGCTAAATTCTATATGCATGATGGATGCCAAGCTGATCGGTGGAAAGCGATTCCACCTTATTTCCTCATGCAGACTGCAAGAAAGTTACGAATCTTTGATGCAATAAAAATACGCTGATTCCAAAAGCAACGCGCAGTTTTTGCGCACGCCTTTTCCTGAATTTGCAAATTTTGATGCCGCAAGAAACTTTCTTGCGGCTTTTTGTTGCGCGAAAAGCTTTGGCAAAGCCTGCCGCGCAGCCGCCCCTGCTTCCACATGCTTTCAAAGCGCGGGCGGTTTTCACTGCAAATCCAGTGTCATTTCCGCTGGAACAGAACAGGAGGTGTCCTATGTCTTTAATTCATATCAACCATTTAACCTTTGCCTATGAAGGCAGCTATGACAACATTTTTGAAAATGTCAGTTTCCAAATCGATACCGACTGGAAACTAGGGTTTACCGGGCGAAATGGCAGAGGTAAAACCACTTTTTTACAGTTATTGCTGGGCAAATACCCCTACGAGGGAACGATTTCTGCTTCCGTAGATTTTGATTATTTCCCTTTTTCCGTTTCCAAGCCCGACGCACTGGCGCTGGAAGTCGTTGATGAAATACTTCCGGTCTATGAATACTGGCAGCTTTCCCGTGAACTGCATGCGCTGGAAACATCCGATGAAATTCTCTACCGGCCTTTTTCCACGCTGTCTGGCGGTGAACGTGCAAAAGTCCAGCTAGCTGCTTTGTTTCTGAAAGAAAATAGTTTTCTTCTCATCGACGAACCGACCAATCACCTGGACATGCACGGCAGGGAAGTCCTTGCCCGCTATTTGCAGCGAAAAAGTGGTTTTATTCTAGTTTCCCACGACCGACTGTTTCTCGATGGTTGTGTTGACCATATTCTATCGATCAACAAAACCGATATCCAGATTCAGAAAGGAAACTTTTCTTCCTGGCTTTACAACAAGGAACTCCAAGACAACTATGAGATGGCAGAAAACGCCAAGTTGAATCGTCAGATTCGTTCTATGGAAACAGCTGCCCGCCGCACTGCTGCCTGGTCAGATACCATTGAAAAGCGAAAAACCGGCGGAACGGGCGGTGATGCCGGCGTCAAACCAGATAAAGGGCACATTGGCGCCCAAGCTGCGAAGATGATGAAACGTTCCAAGGCCGCTACCCAGCGGAAAGAAACGGCAATTGCAGCCAAATCTAAGCTGCTGAAAAATATCGAACGGGTCGATGATTTAAAAATTCATCCGCTTAAATATCAAAAAGCGACTCTGCTGACACTGGATCAGGTAACTGCCTTTTATGCCCACACCGAAAAAAGCGCAGCCCACGATGCCGAAACTATATCAGGATCAATAACGCCGCCAATCTCTAACGATTTCCACCCGCTATTTACCAGTAAATCTTTTACTGTAAAACAAGGTGACCGCATTGCACTACAAGGTCCCAACGGCTGCGGAAAATCCAGTATTTTAAAGTTGATTCTAAAGGCCGCAGGCGTTGGCTTTACGCCATGCACGGCAGATCAGTCTGGCATCGAAAATGCGACGGATCATAACTTTGCACCGACCTATACGGGTACGCTCTACACTGGCAGCGGGCTAAAAATCTCCTATGTCCCGCAAAGCACTGCGGGACTTTGCGGCACACTGGACGCATACGCAGCCCTGCGCAGCATCGATGTAACTTTGCTGAAAACCATCCTGCGTAAGTTAGATTTTAACAGAATCCAGTTTGAAAAGTCCATAGAGGACTACAGTGAAGGGCAAAAGAAAAAAGTACTGCTTGCTGCTAGTCTCTGTGAAGAAGCGCATCTCTATATCTGGGATGAACCGCTGAACTATATTGATATTCTCTCAAGAATGCAAATGGAAGATTTAGTTCTGCGATTCGCACCGACCATGATTTTTGTAGAACATGATAAAGCCTTCTGCGATAAGATCGCAACAGAAACAATATCTTTATAATCTTCCACGCTGAAATGCAGAACTTTTTTCCTTCTCCTGGCGGTTTCCAAATCGCAGGTTCTGCATTTCACACTGCAAAAAAAGACGCCGTATGGGTTCTTCCACGCCCATACGGCATCTTTTTCGTTTCTCTCTATCCTTATATACAGAATTTACCATCTCGGAAAATAGCAGCTTCACTGCCGTCTTCGCAGATTGCTGTGCAAGCCAAATCTTCCGTACCGAACATAAAGTCCACATGTAAAGCTGAAATATTCAGTCCTTTTTTCTCCAGAGCCTCCATGCTGCGGTCTTCTCCTAATATCATATCGGAATAGCCTGCCCCCAGTGCCAGGTGACAGGACGCATTCTCGTCAAACAACGTATTGTAGAACAAGATTCCCATCTGATTAATTGGAGAGTCAAACGGTACCAGTGCGATTTCACCCAGATAGCGGGCACTTTCGTCTTCAAAAATACCAGAAAGCACATCCTCTCCGACCTTAGCGCTGTATTCCACCACTCTGCCGTCTTTGAAAACAAGACGCATGCCGTCGATAATATTCCCCGCATGAACAAAAGGCATAGAACTGTACACCACACCGTTGACTTTGTACTTATGCGGCGTAGACAAAATTTCTTCCGACGGAATATTTGGCGCGAACAATTCCCCATCCGGTTCCGGACAGTGACAAATGCCGCCCACAAAGATCGTGTCGTCGCAAAGCTCCATGGTGAGATCCGTGCCCAATCCGTTTTTAAGATGCAGGCCGCGCACCTTCAGCGCGTTGATTTTCCGCACATTTTCCAGCATTTCATCGATATGTTTGTCCCAGCCAGCAACGCCGCTTTCCTCCGTAACATAACAACACTGTAAAATCGCTTCCCACAAAGCCTCTACCGCTTCCTCTTTTGTTTTGTCCGGGAACACCTTCATCGCCCATTCATCACCAGGAATCGCAGACGCACTCCACTTGACACGATTGTCTTTTTTTATAAAGCTCAGATCTTTCAGCGTCTCAGAAGTTGCGTTTTTCCAAGTAGCAAGCCGCACATCTTCTATGTTGCGAAGACCGTCCGGCGCATCATTGTTCAAGCGCAAAAAGCAAGCATCCTTCTCTGCATAGGAAGTTCTCGCTTCGACCCACCAGTCCGGCACTTCGGAAAGCGTTTCCATTTTAGCATGTTCCAGACGGATTCTGGTCAGCTCCTGGTCGGTAAAGTGAATCACCACATCTTTTGCGCCCAATTCATAAGCCTTCTTTGCCAAAATACGGAGAAATTCAATGGCAGTAACCGAAGTTTCCTCCACCACCAGAATTTGACCTTCACGAAAACCTACGCCTCGCTTCAAGATTAGCTCCGCATAATTTTCTAATCGTAGTTCCTTGTTTTTCATTCTATTCTATACACTCCTTTTGGTTCATAACACAAGCACTATAATGGTTCTTGGAAATTTCAGCCAAACGATAGTGCTCATTTTTACAATCCTCACAAGCATATGGACACCGCGGATAAAATCTGCAGTACTCTGCCGGATTGATCGGCGATGTGACTTCGCCGCGCAGAAGCTCCGGCTCTGCATCCTTCTTTGTAATATCAATCTCTGGAATCGCTGAGAGAAGCGCTTTTGTATATGGGTGCTTTGGATTTTTGAACAGTTCCTCTGTTTCTGCCAGTTCCACACACTGCCCCAGATACATGACTGCAATCTCTGTAGAAATATGTTTTACAACACTCATATCATGAGTGATGAACATATACGCAAGATCCCGTTCTTCCTGCAGATCCATCATCAGGTTCAAAATCTGCGCTTGGATGGATACATCCAGCGCGGAAACCGGTTCATCACATACGATAAATTCCGGGTCTGTTGCCAATGCTCTTGCAATACCAATTCTCTGACGTCGGCCTCCATCTAGTTCATGGGGATATGCGTTGATCAAACGCGGTGCAAGACCGACCACATCCATCAGTTCTTTGACTCTGCGATGCAGTTCCGCTTTTGTCTTATACATTTTTCCGACTTCCATCGGCTCGCGGATAATTTCAGAGACAGAAAGTCTCGGATTCAATGATGCATACGGATCCTGGAAAATTAGCTGCATCTTCTTGCGAAGCTGTTTCATTTTTGCTTTATTAAAATCGGTAATCTTTTCTCCGTCAAAGTAAATTTCACCGGAAGTCGGCTCTACCAAACGCAGTACCGTCCGCCCCAGCGTGGTTTTTCCACAGCCAGACTCTCCTACAACGCCCAGGGTATGTCCCTTTTCGATGGAAAAGTTTACATCATCTACCGCATGCAGCAGACCAGAAGGCGTTTTAAAATATTTCTTTAAATGTCTTACTTCTACTTTCGGCGTATTACACATGGCGCTCCACCTCCTCAAACAAGTGGCATCTGATGACATGCTGACCATCCACTGTCACTTCTTTTGGCACTTCACACTTGCACTTTTCCATGCACTTTGGACATCTCGGATGGAATACGCAGCCAGTCGGTAAATCCATCGGATCCGGCATCAGACCATCAATCGGAGAAAGTCGTTTCGTCTGCTTTTTCATGTCAGGAATAGAACCGAACAGACCTACCGTATACGGATGATGTGATTCACTTAAAAAAAGTTCCTCTGCTGTGCCAGATTCTACAATGGTGCCAGCATACATAACCGCAACTTTGTCGCAGTTCTGCGATACGATACCCAGGTCATGGGTAATCAGAATCATAGATGTACCCAGGTTTTTCTTCAGCTGCCGCATCATATGCAGCACCTGTGCCTGAATCGTCACATCAAGAGCCGTGGTCGGCTCATCGGCAATAAGCAGTTCCGGCTCCAAAGAAAGCGCGATTGCAATGACAACACGCTGCTTCATGCCGCCGGAAAACTGATGCGGATACTCCCGCTTTCTGCTCGCCGGGATCCCAACCATCTCCAGCATTTGATCCACTTTCTGTTCCATTTCTTCATCGGAAAGATCGGGCATATGAATCTTAAACGATTCTTTAATCTGATCACCAATGCGAAGCACCGGATTCAAACTGGTCATCGGGTCCTGGAAAATCATAGAAATACGATGCCCTCTGATGGCACGCATTTCTGCTTCTGTCCTCGCAAGCAAACTGCCCGCTTCTGCAAACTCGATATCACCGCCAGTGATAAAACCCGTATGCTTTGGCAACAGTCGCATCACGGCAAGGGCTGTCGTTGTTTTTCCGGCACCAGTTTCTCCAACCAGCCCCAATGTTTCTCCTTTTTCCAAGGAAATACTAATATCATTTAAAACGGAGGATACGCCGTCGTCTGTGCGGTATTCCGCCGAAAGATGTGCAATGTTCAATATTTTTTCGCTCAAAACAGCCACCTCCTTAGTTCTTCATTCTCGGGTCTAACGCATCGCGCAGTCCGTCGCCCAGCAGATTCAGTGAGATCACCGCCAGGGTAATTGCCGTTCCTGGAATCAGAACCAAATACGGCGCCTGACGCAGGAAGTCTCTTCCTTCATAAAGCATAGTACCCCACTCTGATGCCGGCGGTTTTACGCCCAGTCCCATAAAGCTTAACGATGCAATGATCAAAATGGTTGCACCCATCGCCAAAGTAGCCTGTACAATAATTGGGCCGATGGCATTAGGAATGATATGTTTTACGATAATATGCCAGTCGTTGCTGCCGCAGCACCGCGATGCCTCGATAAACTCCTGATCCTTGATGGACAGAATCGAAGAACGAATGACTCTGGCAAAGACCGGAATATATGCGATCGACAGCGCGATCAGCAGATTGGACATGCTTTGCCCAAGTGCTGCCACGATGGAAATGGACATCAGCATTGGCGGAATTGCCAGCAGAATATCCATAAACCGCATGAGAATATTGTCCCGGAACCCTCCAAAATATCCGGCGATGGCGCCGATGATCGCACCGATGGCAACTGCGATTGCCATGGCAATAATACTCAGGGTCAACGAAATTCTTGCACCGTGAATGATACGCGCAAACACATCTCTACCGAACTGATCTGTACCAAACCAGTGATCCGCAGATGGACCTTCCAATCTGGCGTCCATATTTTGTCCAACAACCTGTGTATCATAATCCGCAATAAAGTCTGCGCAGAGTGCGGTTACTGCCATAATCAATAGTATCACAAGTCCCAGCATTGCTAGCTTGTTTTTGCGCAGACGCATGATAATTGCCGCAAATTGACTGCGGGCTTTCATTTCGTTTTCTTGTTTTTGCACAGAAATCACGCCCTTTCATACTGAGATTTGATACGCGGGTCAATATAAGCATAGACGATGTCTACAATCAGATTGACCAAGCTATATGCAATGGTAACAAACATAATCGCCGCCATAACGACTGGTGTATCTTTCATGCGAATGCTGGTGATTAAAAGAGAACCTAAGCCGGATATCGCAAAGACCGACTCGATGACAACCGTGCCACCCAACAGGTAGCCGAAGTCAACACCGATAATCGTAATGATTGGAAGCAGTGCGTTACGCAAGGAATGTCTCAAAATGACACTCTTTTCTTCCGCACCTTTCGCTCTTGCTGTACGAATATAATCTTGTTTCAAAACTTCCAGCATGGTAGAACGCGTCATTCTGACCAGGGTCGCCATGGTAGCGGTGGAAAGGGTCACTGCCGGCAGAATATAGCCGGTGATATCTTGGATGCCTGTGGCTGGTAGCCAATGCAGATTCAGCGCAAAGACCAGCATCAAAACCAATCCCAGTACAAAGGAGGGAATAGATGCAAAAATCAACGCTGCTACAGTGCTGACCGCATCTACGAAAGAATACTGGCGCACTGCGGAAATCACACCGACAGGCACACCAATCAGCGCAGCAAAAAACATTGCCACTGCGGATAACGTCAAAGTCGTTGGAAAACGACTCAAAATTTCTTCAAATACAGGGAGTTTTGTCTGATAAGAGTTTCCAAACTCTCCCCGGAACATGTCTGTAATATAATCAAAATACCGCACAAAAAACGGCTCATTTAAGCCAAGCTCTGCTTCCAGTTTCGCAACTTGTTCCGGAGACGCACTCTGCCCCAGAATCAGCTGCGCCGGATTTCCCGGCGTCAGATTCATGATGGTGAATACGATAAACGAGATACCCAGCACAACCACTACCATCATGCAAAGACGCTGTAAAATATACTTTGCCATAATCTGTCCTTTCTTCTAAAAATGAGGGTATTCCCATATCACTGTGAATACCCTCTCATCTTTCGTCAAACTACAAAGTCTTTGGTCTACTGCTTTGCTTGTTTTACCAGGACATTCTCTTAATCTTATAAATGCCCAGCGCGTCTGCTGCAACGCCTTTCAGATTTGCATTTGTTGTGATTGTAGTTGGTTCAAATACCAAGGAAGCAACATATGCCTGTTCGCTGATATCTGCTGCAACATCTTCGTAAGCTGCCAGCTTTTCATCGCCTGTCAGCATTGCTGCATGTTCCAGCTTGCCGGAAAGTTCATCGCTGACAACGTGGGTAATGTTACCGGTTCCACCGTAGCAGTCTTTATGGAACTGACTGTACAGCAACGAATATGCGTCAGTAAACATTGCACACCAGCTGGAAATGGTCATTTCGTAGTCGCCTTCGGAATATACGTCTGTCGTATAAGCGCCTGCTTCCATGATATCAATTTCTACTTCGATACCAGCTTCTTTCAGGTCTGCCTGGATAACTTGAGCAACCTTCTGAATCTTAGCGTCTTCTTTGATCTTAATAGTCAGCTTTAGGTTTTCCTGCCCGGCCTCTTTCAGCAGTGCTTTTGCCTTGTCCAAATCATAAGCGTAGCCTGCTACTTTGTCAGAATATCCATCGCAGGTCGGAGAAATAGAACTGTTTGCAACAGTTCCGTTGCCTTCCAGTGCACCCTTGATGATGTTTTCTCTCTTAATGGCATAGTTGATAGCCTGTCTTACTTTTACATCATCAAGTGGTTTTGCTTCGATGTTCATGTTCAGAGACAGTACCGCAGCAAGGTCTGTGCTGTAGAATGCCAGGTTTTCATCGTCTTTTACAACAGAAATATCGGAATTGTTTACGTTCAAAAATGCATCAGTTTCGCCGGCCTGCAACGCAACAAGACCTGTATTCTTGTCTGTAATCGGCTTAAAGGTTACTTTCTTAATCGCTGGTGCACCAGCAAAATACTCTTCATTGGCTTCTACTGTGATGTGGTCGCCGTTAACCCATTCCACAAACTTATATGCACCAGTACCCATCGGCTGTCTTTCTACTGCATCTTCGCCGTTCTCATCCGCATAAGCTTTGCTCATGATGGAGAAGTAAGGGGATGCCAAGCTTCCGATCATAGCGCCAAATGGCTTCTTTAAAATCAATTTTACAGTGTAGTCATCTACTTTTTCAACCTTATCAATGGCTGCAGTCATGTCTGCTGCCCAGCCTTTTTCGATCGTTCTGTTGATCGAATAAACAACGTCGTCAGCAGTCATTTCGGTTCCGTTGTGGAACTTAACGCCCTGACGTAATTTGAATGTATATTCTTTTTCGTCATCTGAGATCTCATAGCTTTCCGCTAAGGATTCTACATATTCCCCATTTTCATTTGCTTCTACCAGATTGTCATAGATTGCATATGTAACGGTAAATGTGCTCATCATAGCAATTGCCATTGGATCCAAAGAATTTGGTTCTGCAGATAATGCCCAGTTCAGGTCAGTTCTTCCTTCCGTGTCATCGCCGCCACCGCCGCATCCGGTCAGGGAAACTAAAGCTAAAACACAAACCAGAAAAAGTGCAATACCTTTTTTCGTTCTTGCTTTCATAATGGTTCCTCCATATTTTGGAACTTAGTTCCAGTTTTATTTCTTTATTATATTATACCATTTTCAGAAATTTGTCAATAGAAAATTTAGGTTTTTTATGCACATTTTAGAATATTTATTTCTTCCGTATGGCGTTTGACATCTCTCAGTTTCCTTGTTACAATAAAACTATATTTGTAATTTAATTGAGGTGAGGGACTTGCATTCAACATTTAATGACTCTGCTGAACCAATCAGAGCATCTTCTAATTCGATTGATAAAACACTGAGCGTCATCGATTGTATCTTTGAAGAAGAAGGAACGTTTATTGATATCCAAAAGAAACTGAACCTGCCGAAGGCAACGCTACATAGAATTCTCCAGTCACTGGAGAAATATGAACTGATCGAAAAGGTACCACCTACAGACTACTATCGTCTTGGGCTCAAATTTATTTACTACAGTGAAGTAGTAAAGACCCGTCTTTCGATTCCTTCTGTCGCACAGTCTTTCTTACAATCTCTTTCTGCTTCGATCAGAGAAACCGCCGGTCTCAGTGTTCTATATCAGGAGCACTGCATGTCCCTGCTTTCCTATCGAGGAGAGGAATCCGCTTTGACATCTAACCTGCTGCCTTTTCCTATGCTGAACTGCTCTTCAGCCGGAAAACTTTTTCTATCCACATGGAGTGACGAAAAGCTGAAACAGTATTTTGCAAATCCCAGCTTAAAGAAGCTGACCTACAACACCATTGTGACTTATGATGCGTTTAAAGAAGAGCAATCTAAAATTCTGGAAAATGGGCTTGCCTACGACGATG
>CANBFZ010000020.1 GCA_947367725.1 uncultured Eubacterium sp. | reverse complement strand
GCGACATATTATCAGACCCTGTCAGATTTTCCGCCACAGATTGCAGCCCAGAGCAGCGGGACGACTGTACGAGTATCCGGCACCAATGTGAACCTGGCGATTTTGAAAATCATCAGCGAACACACCCACATCTCCCATGGCATCGGCCGCACCGCACTGGTACAGATTTTAAAAAATTCGGGCATCAGCGTCAGTGACGGCAAATTGCGAGAAATTTTAGGTGCCCTAGCACAAAACCAGTGGATTGAAATCGGCAAAGGCCGCTACGGCACTAGAATTACAGAAAATGGACTTGCTGCGCTGCAGACACAGTCCGATCAGTAAGCTCCATCGCATACAACAAAAAAACAGAGGACTCTGCCAACATAGGCATTCCTCTGTTTTTATTTTAGATTTATTTTTCTACCGGAAAGCAAATTTCGCCTTTTTCCGTGTCCATGATGCAGGTGCCGCCCATCGGAATGGTGATCATCGGCGCCCCATGTCCAGACTGAATATTGTACATGATTGGAATATCCAGCCCTTCTGTCGCCTCTAGCATAACCTGTACAATATCATAGCCTTCCTCATCAATGTTACATCTGGTGAACTGCCCTAAGAGGATCCCTGCTAGATCATCAAATTTGCCCGCATTGCGCAGCTGATAAATATGACGGTCCAGATTTCCAATATGTTCTCCGATTTCCTCAATAAAGAGTATCTTCCCTTTGGTGTCGATTTCACAAGGCGTACCAACGGATGCACACATCACAGTCAGATTGCCGCCTACCAAAACGCCCTCTGCACGACCTTCCCGCGCAACACCAATCGGAAAACCTTCCGGCGCCGGATAAGTATAGCAGTCATCTGCCGTCAGCGCCTCGAAAAATGCAGTTTTGCTTTCCCGATCAAAATCGTCAACCATGTTGGAAGACACCATAGGACCGTGGTAGGTCACCAGACCGCAAGTTTGATTCAAAAGCAGATGCAAACTAGTCACATCGCTGTAGCCTACAAAGATCTTTGGATGTTTTTGAATCATATCCAGATCCAAATATTCCAAAATACGGTTGGCTCCATCGCCGCCTCTCAAGCAGAAGATCGCATCCACCTCGTCGTCTGCAAACATATTGTTGAGCCAACGTCCCCGTACCGCTTCTTCGCCGGCCATATAACCGCCTTTCGATGCGAACAGGTTATCCGCCGCTTTTACTTTAAAGCCTTGCTGTTCCAAAACAGCCTTGCACTGCTTTGCTCTTTCTTCTTCTACCGGAGAACTGGTCGCAACCAGACCAACTACATCACCGGCTTTTAATCTCTTTGGATGTACCATGTGAGCCACCTCGTTTCATAAAATTCGATTCTAGTGCTGATTACATAAATTAAAGCGCAAAATTCATACCAAACTTAGAACCACATAATGTTTACGATGATCGCTGCCATGATCAGGGAGAATAAGTCTCCTGCAATGCCTGCGAGCATAGACTGTCTTGTATTAGTAACACCAACTGCACCAAAGTAAACCGCCAGTACATAGAATGTCGTTTCTGTAGAACCAAAAGCAACCGAAGCAACACGACCAATCTGCGACTGTGTTCCGTAGGTTTCCAGAAGATCCGCACAAAGTCCCTGGGCACCGCCGCCGGATAAGGAACGCATCAAACCCATCGGCAGTACTTCAGCCGGCATTTTTATAAGACTGGTCGCTGGCTCCAACACGCTGACAAGCCAGTCCATCGCACCGGAAGCACGGAACATGCCGATTGCACAAAGCATAGCAACCAGATAAGGAATAATCATAATACCGGTTTCGAACCCTTCTTTGGCGCCTTCTGTAAAGGAACTGTAAATAGGAACTTTCTTAAAGAATAATGCATAAAACGGCACGGCCACAACAAAAACCGGAATCAAATAAGTAGATAAGAAATTTAAAGCTGCTGTCATGTTTATGCCTCCTTCCTGTCAAGCACTAACGGATCATTTCCGATATATTCTTCATTAATCTGCAGTTTTCCTGCAGCTCTTTCTTTTTCGATAATATTGTCATATTTAAAGACTTTCAGTCTTCCTAACAGCTTGGTCATGACAACGCAGACAATGGCAGCACACATTGTGGTTAAAATCGTAGGTCCTACGATTTCAGCAGCACCTTCCGCCTGTACTGCTGTACGCATTGCGATTACAGTTGTCGGAATCAGACAAATGGAACCGGTTGAAATCGCCATAACCATACACTGTGCGTCAGTTGCAACATTCTTGGTCTTGTTCAGCGTCTGCAGTTCCTGCATCGCTCTGATACCAAGCGGTGTACAAGCATTCCCCAGGCCTAATACGCTGGCTGCAATATACATTGCAATGGCAGAGTTTGCCGGATGTCCTTTTGGCACGCCAGGGAATAAAAATTTCATCACAGGAGAAAGTGCATTGCCCAGCTTTTCGCAAAGACCTGCGTCTTCCATCACTTTCATTAAGCCGCAGAAAAATGCCATTGTACCAATCAGACCGATTGCAAGCTGCACTGCTGTATCTGCAAAAGCAAACAGGTTGTCCTGCACATCACTGATTGTGCCAGTTGCCGCACCAGCAATGACTGCTACCGCCATCAGGAGCAGCCAGATATAATTCATCATAAATACTACCTCCAAAATAGTAAAATCAGGTTGTAACGGTTTACTACGTAGTCGTTTTTTTAATATGCAAATGCCATGCCAACTGGCTCATCCCGCTTTTCTAAATCGACAAAAACATGTAAAAATACACATTTTTCTCTAGTTTCCTTTCCTATAAGACAAGAAATCTATCTAGTGCAAACAATTGGTTGTTCAACTTATTGCAACTTATTATTCAACTTATTTCATCTCAATGCATTTCTGTGCGCCGCTTTATTATGGTACGATTCTTGCATTGTATTATTGCAAAAACAAGGAGGTCTGTTTTATGTACAAAATTCCCTATACATACACCAATAAATCTAAAATTATCTTTTATCTGATGCTACTGGCATATTTTGTGCTACGGCTCATCTTGATGGTGCAGATCAAAGCCTATCACTTAGACGGCTATGAAGTATTTCTTTTGCCTACTATCCTATACTATCTGATTATTTTTATCGTGTTGACTGCTGTTTTCTTCGGTTACAAGTTCTTCTTCACAACTTACGACGAAACCACCATTACGTATCACAACATTTTACGAAAGCGCGCTACATCTATCTCCCTCACCGAAGTGCAATACGCTGTCTTCAGTAAAAACGGCGTACATCTATATAAAACCGCTGCACCCGACGCCGACGCAAAACCGGATCTGACCATTCCTTTTTTCAGATTGGGCATTATTGACGCAGTGCCGATCAATCATTTCTTTGAGCGGCTCCTCGCCAGAGATACCATCCGCGTGGAGAAACAGTTCAAAATATTGCCGGGCTATTCCAAAGCCTGGACCCTGCTGTCCCTCTTTTACGCGTTCTTGACATTCTGCATTCTGATCATTTCAATGCAGCCGCTTTATACGGTTATCATTCTGTTTCAAACGTTTCATTAACTAAAACCGGAGGAAATCGAACAATGAAACACGTTTCATTAATTTACCGCACCAACGGAAATGTCAACGCGATAGAATTTATCAAAAAGAACCTGGAAGATATCTTTGGAGATCATATCGCCTTCACCAACTGCTATCTAGACGATCTGGCAGAGGGGCAGAAGCTGCACGCCGACGCCTTTCTCGCCATCGATGAATATATCTATCAGCAGGCTTCCCTATACATCAAGGATTTTAACAAACTCATCAAAATCACCAGAAGCCCTGAGCGCGACGCCCTGAAAAAGATTTCCCAGATTCCTGCAGGCACCAACGTCCTCATCGTCAATGACTCCTACATCAGCTCTCTCGATACCCTGAACTCCTTTTACGAAGTGGGCATCAGCCATATCAACATGATTGCTTTCGATGATTCTCTAGCCCATACCGGCATCTACAATCATCTGAAAATCGCCATTACACCCTCAGAGCCGCTGCTGGTTCCGCCCCATATCTCTGAAATCATCGATATTGGCTACCGGCAGGTCAGCTTTGAAACCATGTTCAAACTGATGAAAATGCTGGATCTGGACATCAGCATCATCAACCGCAATCTCTTCCGCTACATGCAGTCTTTGGTGGAATCCAACAACGCATTCCATGCCAACTACATTTACGGGCACCTAAAAAGCGAGATGCTCAGCCACATTGTCAATTCCAGCAAAATCGCCATGATTCTCGTCGACAATTACTATCAGGTAGTCTACGCCAACAGCAAAGCACTGCAGATTTTCCAGGCAGACGACAAGAACCAGATCCACCTGGAAAGCTGCATTGATCCAAGCATTCTGACAAGCGCCGACACCCCTGATGCACCCCTTGCCATCGACGATGGCAACTACTATTACAACAAATATCCGCTGACGCTGATGGACGAAGTGGCAGGCTACTATATCACCCTGCAGGATGAAGCCGACGTTTCTACTGCCAACAAGGTCAACCGGCAGAAAGGACATATTGCAAGATATCACTTTAAAGATATCATCCATCAGTCTAGCGATATGAGTCAGGTCATTCATACTGCCAAGCAGATCGCACTGACAGACCATACCGTATTAATCCGGGGAGAAAGCGGCACAGGCAAGGAACTGATTGCCCAGTCCATTCACAATGCCTCTTACCGCAACAAGTTTCCTTTTGTCGCCATCAACTGCGCAGCACTGCCTGACAATCTGCTGGAAAGCGAACTGTTCGGCTACGAGGGCGGCGCATTTACAGGTGCGCAGGCAAAGGGAAAAATTGGACTCTTTGAGCAGGCCAACCACGGCACGATCTTTCTGGATGAAATCGGAGATATTTCACCGAAACTGCAGGCAAGACTGCTTAGAACCATACAAGAACGACAAATTATGCGAGTGGGAAGTGATCGGCTGATTGATGTGGATATCAGATTGATTACAGCAACCAACCGAGATCTTGAGAGCGCAGTACGAGAGGGAAGTTTCCGAAGCGATTTGTTTTTCAGACTCAACGTGCTACCGGTGGTGCTGCCGCCGCTGCGAAAGAGAAAAGAAGACATCCTGCCGCTATTGCAGCACTTTTTAGGCAGTGCTTTTAAGAACATTCCTGCAGCAAAACTGCGGCAGCTGACAAACTACAGCTGGCCAGGCAACATTAGAGAACTGGAGAACATGGCGACATATTATCAGACCCTGTCAGATTTTCCGCCACAGATTGCAGCCCAGAGCAGCGGGACGACTGTACGAGTATCTGGCGCCAATGTGAACCTGGCGATTTTGAAAATCATCAGCGAACACACCCACATTTCCCATGGCATCGGTCGTGCGGCGCTGGTGCAGTATCTGGGACAAGAAGGACTGAAAATCAGTGATTTCCGGCTGCGCAGCGAGCTTTCTGCATTACAGGAAAAAGGCTACATCGAGATTGGCAAAGGTCGCATAGGAACGCGCATTACCAGCGCAGGGCTTTCCTTTTTAGATCATGCCCAGACAGCTTATTAACACCATTTCACTTATTTATGTGATAAATCACAAGAAAGGATTGATTGTTATGACGCAAACAGTAAAAAAATGTATTGTACCTGTAGTAATTTCCATTCTCCTCGGATTTACCGCCCTCGCAAATTGTCAAACGGCTTTTGCCACAGAAGCCACAGGAGAAGACGTCATAAAACACGCAAAAGCAGGCATCTTATACGAAGCGACGACCGGCACAGTGCTCTGCGAAAAAAATGCAGATATGCAGCTTCCCATGGCAAGTATGACAAAGGTAATGACCGCCATTTTGGTACTGGAGCAAAATCCTGACCTGACAGGCGAATTGACAGTAAACAAAAATGCAGTCCGTCATTACTACTGCAGTTATATGGTGCCGCAGCAACATTTACTGGCAGGCGAAACCATTTCCTTTGAGGAATGCATGAAATATCTGCTGATTCCTTCCGGCAATGAAGCCGCCACCGCCTTTGCCTTTGCATTATGCGACTCGTTTTCTGACTTCGTTGCTATGATGAACGAAAAAGCCAAAGCACTGGGCTGCGAAAATACCAATTTTAAAGACCCCGTCGGCTTATCTTCCTCCGATCATTATACCACCCCGCGAGACATGGTAAAAATCTGCGAATATGCCATGCAATTCGATAAATTCCGCGAGATCGTTTGTCAGGAGAGCGGCAGCGTTCCTGCTTCCAACATGCGCGACCAAGGCTTTGACTACTACACGACAAACCGCGTCAAATTTCCCGACGACCGCTACGAAAGTCCTTATGCACCGTATGTAACCGGCGTAAAAACAGGTTATACCCCGGCTGCTGGCTGGTGCTTCTCCGGCTGCATGGAAAAAGATGGTCTGGTTTGGTATTCCGTCGTCATGGGCGGCGATGAACTGGATAACGGCGATGGCAGGATTCTGCAGGGCGACTTTATCGATACCATTGCCCTTTACAATCTGACAGAAGGACTGACTGCCGATGACCTAAAAAAACCGATCAGCCCACTGTTGATTGCAGGCATTGCTGCAGCAGTGATTGCCGCAGCGTTCATCGTCTTCATCGTAATGAAAAGGAAAAAGGCTCGTCAAAGATGTTAATCTTTCCATTTACCCTGCGCCAAATCCTCCAGTGTAATATGGAAAAAAAAGTGATACACTATATCGTCAAAACGCTGCCATAATGGCAGCGTTTTACATTTGCTTCTCATCGGACAGACTTCTGCCCCTTTTTGCAAACATGCCACTGTAGCCAGGGTACCTTCCGCAAGTTCCAAAATTTCCCCAACTGTATATTCTACAGGCTTACGCGTCAACTTATATCCGCCGCCTTTGCCGCGCAGCCCTGTAATCAGTTTCTCCTTTACAAAAACTTTTACAATAATTTCCAGATACTTTTTAGAAATTCCTTGACGCGCTGCAATTTCATCCAGTGGAACAAATTTATCTGTCTCCTGTTCTGCCAAATCAACCATAACTCGCAATGCATATCTTCCTTTTGTTGAAATCATATCTTTCCTCCTTCTGGTATTTCCAATTATACTATAAATTTATAGGTATTATCAAGAAAATGATTTCAATTTTATTGAAATTATTTATAATTTTTTCCTATTTTCCTATTTACAAAGTATGTTTATAGGTGTATAATCCCAACTATATCAACCGCACTATATACACAAACAGAAAGGAGCCTTACTCATGCATAATTATAAATTTGAAACGTTACAGCTTCATGTCGGACAAGAACAGGCAGATCCTGTTACAGACGCTCGCGCTGTGCCAATTTATCAAACAACATCTTATGTATTTCACAATGCAGCACATGCTGCGGCACGCTTTCAGCTGACAGACGCCGGCAATATTTACGGACGTCTGACCAATTCCACACAAGAGGTATTAGAAAAGAGAATCGCTGCACTAGAAGGTGGCGTAGGCGCACTGGCATTAGCATCAGGCGCAGCTGCCATTACTTATACATTACAGGCACTTGCGCAAGATGGAGGTCACATTGTTGCACAAAAAACAATTTATGGCGGCAGTTACAACCTGCTTGCGCATACGCTACCCCACTATGGCATTACCACGACTTTCGTTGACGCCCATAATCCAAAAGCAGTGGAAGCATCTATTAAGAAGCATACAAAGGCAATTTATCTGGAAACCCTGGGCAACCCTAACAGCGATATTCCAGATATCGACGCCATAGCAGAAATCGCCCATCGGCATGGGCTTCCACTCGTCATCGACAATACATTTGGAACGCCTTACCTGATTCGCCCCATCGAACATGGTGCAGATATTGTGGTGCACTCAGCAACAAAATTTATCGGCGGTCATGGCACGACATTGGGCGGCGTCGTTGTGGATTCTGGCAAATTTGACTGGAAGGTCAGCGGCAAATACCCTGCAATTGCAAATGCAAATCCAAGTTACCACGATATCTCCTTTGTCGACGTCGCAGGACCGGCTGCTTTCGTTACTTATCTCCGGGCAATCATGCTTCGCGACACTGGTGCGACAATTTCTCCGTTTAATGCGTTTCTGCTGCTGCAAGGCGTAGAAACATTATCACTGCGCCTTGACCGCCACATTGAAAATACAAAAAAAGTGATCGCGTATCTCACGAAGCATCCGCTTGTAGAAAAGGTTCATCATCCTTCTCTACCTGAACATCCTGATCACCCACTTTACCAGAAATATTTTGCCAGGGGTGGCGCCTCGATCTTCACCTTTGAAATCAAAGGTGGTCAAGACGAAGCCTATCGTTTCATCGACCATCTGGAGATTTTCTCCCTGCTCGCCAATGTGGCTGATGTGAAAAGTCTCGTGATTCACCCCGCTACCACAACCCATTCCCAACTGACAGAAGAGGAACTGGCTGCGCAAAATATTTACCCTAACACAATTCGCCTTTCCATCGGCATAGAACATATCGACGATATCATCTCTGATTTAGAACATGGATTTGCTGCTGTAAAGGCTTTGAAGAAGTAATAAGGAGATTTTATCATGGCTAACATTTATACGTCTACGGACCAACTCATCGGAAAAACACCGTTACTGGCACTGACGAATATCGAAAACAGTCTTGGACTAAAAGCACACATCCTTGCCAAACTGGAGTGTTTTAATCCCTCCGGTTCCGTCAAGGATCGTATTGCAAAAGCGATGATTGACCGCGCTGAAACTGACGGCAGGCTAAAAGCCGATACCATCATAATCGAACCGACCTCTGGCAATACCGGGATTGGTCTCGCCGCCGTTGCTGCCGCCAGAGGTTATCACATCATCATTGTAATGCCTGAAACTATGTCCATAGAACGCCGCCAGTTCATGCAGGCATATGGAGCGGAACTAGTACTAACAGAGGGAGAAAAAGGTATGCGTGGCGCCATTGCCAAAGCAGAGGAATTACACAGACAAATTCCAGGCAGTTTTATACCGGGTCAATTCATAAATCCTGCGAACCCCAAAATTCACTATGATACGACAGGTCCAGAAATTTTTGCAGATACTGACGGCAAAATCGATTTATTTATCGCAGGCGTCGGTACTGGCGGCACAATCACTGGCGTTGGCAAGTACCTGAAAAAGCGAAATCCAGGCATTAAAATCATCGCGGTAGAACCTGCAGGTTCTCCTATGTTGTCTGCCGGTTCTGCCGGTCCCCACAAAATTCAGGGAATCGGCGCTGGTTTTATTCCAGATGTACTGGATACTTCTATTCTTGACGAAATCATTCCAGTTACTGATGCAGATGCATTCGCTTCGGGAAAACTAATTTGTGCAAAAGAAGGCATTCTTGTCGGAATTTCCGCAGGTGCTGCCCTTCACGCTGCACTACAATTAGCAAAGCGACCCGAAAATGAAGGAAAAACAATTGTCACTTTGCTCCCTGATACTGGCGACAGATATTTATCCACACCTCTTTTTTCAAATCGCGTACTTCCTTCCTCAAATTAATTCCACTTTAAAACCCGCAGAACCAGCTAGTTCTGCGGGTTTCTATTACACGTCTTTTGGAGGTTCCTCGATAGGAAAACTGAGGATCGCCTTGAACTGATCGCAGTCAATGTTGATATCAAATGCGCCGCCTAATGCGCCAGCATACGTACTGACAATGGCCAGTCCCAGCCCATTTCCTTCACTAGAGCGGGCTTTATCACCTCTGGCAAATCGTTCCACAATATCTTCCGCATTAAAGTCCATAAAATACCCTGCGGTGTTGGTAATTTCCAAAAACAACCGCTTTCCAGAAACTCTGTCCGCAATATAGGTTCGTACAAAAACCCTTGTACCTTTCGCCCCATATTTCAGCGCATTCTCAATTAGATTCTGGCAAATTCGGTAAAGATGCAGATTATCCGTTATCAAATGCGTATCTTCTTCCGTCATGGAAGTGACAAAATGCAGCGCACTTTTCTGAATCTGGCTGTCCATATCTGCAAAAATTTGCTCAATGAGCATATTGAGTTCCACCGGCTCTGGATGAATCTGAATATTTCCGCTGCTGGCCTTTGCCAAAGAAAACAGGCTTTCTATCATTTCTTTCAGCTTCTGTGCCTTATCAAAAATAACATCTACATAATCGCTTGCTACATCATCCAGTTCTTCTTTCTTTAAAAGCTCCAGATACCCGACCATCGAAGTCAGCGGCGTTTTCAAATCATGGGATACATTCGAAATGAGATCCACTTTGAGCTGCTCGCTCTTTGCTTCTTTTTCCAGGCTTTTACGTTCCAGTTCAATGGCTTCCAGCAATCGCGCCTTATTCATCGCTGTCACCTTCTCCATCATCGCATCAAGGCGCTGATCCATAAACCGATTCACCTGCATCTGGCAGACGATATACAGCAGTATCACCGTTATAATCATAAAATACGCCGGCGCCAAATTCACATAGAAATAGTAATAAGACGTCGCAACCTGAAAGCGGAAAAAGAAAAATGCCAGTACCAAAAGCCCTGCACAGATACCCAGCAACGCCCGCTGCTGATGCACCCTTTTTTTCTGCCATTCTCCATAAAAATCGCCGTTCTCCGGAATCCAGTCCCGATAGAGACGCGAAAGAAATGTCGGTAAAAGCAGCGATACTGCACCGTAAAGCGGCACATAACTGATGAGTCCCAGGGTCCAGACGGTCTTCGTACTAAGCCCGCCTAGCCGATGTAAAATTTGCCAGAAGAAAAACACTGTGATGACCATAAGCCCCAGTCCGCCTATGAGCTTTCGATTATCCCGTAATACGGTCTTTACCTGTTTAACTGTACTTTTCCATTTTGTATCCAATGCCCCACACCACCTTTATATATCTCGGATTCTTGGTATCAATTTCGATTTTTTCCCGAATGTGACGGATATGCACCATGACCGTATTTTCTACAGCAAAGGTCGCCTCTTCACCCCAGACATTTTCATAGATCTGCTCTGCAGGAAACACTCTGCCCGCATGTTCCATCAGCAGTTTCATAATCTTGTATTCTGTAGCCGTCAGTTTCACTTCCTGCCCTTCGACTACCACATTTTTCTGCTTTCTGTCCAGCACCAGACCGCCGTTGACGACGGTGTCTTCATCTGCTTCCGGCGTACTGCCGCCCCACATATGATAACGGCGCAGCTGCGCTTTTACACGGGCAATCAACTCTGCTGCATTATACGGCTTGCTGATATAATCATCTGCCCCTAAAATCAAGCCAGAAACTTTGTCGCTTTCCTCCGTCTTTGCCGATAAAATGATGCAGGGAATCTTATACCGTTCCCGAATTTTCATCAGCGCAGAAAGCCCGTTGAGACGGGGCATCATTACATCCAGCAAAATCAAATCTACTGGATTTTTTTCCAGCACATCCAGTGCCTCCATGCCGTCATAAGCAGTCAGAATAAAATATCCTTCCAGCTTCAGCAGCTTTCCCAGTGAATCCACAATCTCCCTGTTGTCATCTACAATTAAAATGGTCTCTGCGTCCATATCCATTTAACCTCCTTACCATCCCTACTTTATCGTCTTTCTTTTAGAAAAAGCGTAATAAAATTCTTAAAAAAACCTTAATTCTCAGGTTTTGTCTGCAGCAGCCTGCGCATCTCTCGCATAAACAGTGTAACCGTCGTCGCTACAGCAATGGCGTCTGCCACCGGTTCTGCCAGAAACACTGCAAAGACTTTGTCCGCAAAAAACAGCGGCAAAATATAAATCAGCGGAATCAGCACCAGAATCTTCCTGAAAATCGCAAGAAAGGCGCTGGTCTTCGCATTACCCAATGCAATAAACGCCTGCTGACACCCCGTCTGCAGCCCCATCAAAACCGACGTCGCCATATAGATGCGCAGTCCCCACGCGGTAAACTGCGCCAACGCCGGATCACTAGTAAAAATACCCGCAAGCATCTGCGGCGCTAGTTCTGCCAGCGCCCATACCACTGCTGCATAAAGAAAGCAGCAGCGCACCTGCAGCCGCACCGCCTGTTTCAGCCTGTCCAGATTGCCAGCGCCAAAACTATAGCTGATGATCGGCTGCCCGCCCTGGGTCAGCCCCTGCATCGGCATCATTGCAAACTGCATCACACTGGCCAAAATTGTCATGGCGCCCACCGCCAAATCTCCGCCGTATTTCAGCAGCGAGGTGTTGAAGCACAGCGTCAGCAGACTTTCTGTCGACATCATCACAAAAGGTGCGACGCCCAGCCCAATACAAGGCAGCAGAATCCGCTTCTGCAAACGAAAATTCTCTTTTTTCAGCCGAAGCAAAGTTTTCTTCCCTCGCAGGAACTGCAGCGCCCAAAGCGCACTGATGGCTTGAGAAATCACCGTTGCCGTCGCTGCCCCTCGA